>CALYSH010000279.1 GCA_945485625.1 uncultured Lachnospiraceae bacterium
GTAACACCAGATTTGGGATGATTTGCGATACCATCTGTATGTGGTGCGTGTCAGTGCCCCTGGGCTTTCTGACAGCCTTCGTACTGAAGTGGCCGCCCATGTGGGTTTATTTTGTACTGTGCCTGGATGAGTTTTGGAAGATCCCGGTGGTGTACTGGTATTACAAGCAATATAAGTGGGTGAACAATATCACCAGGGAACAGGTGGTGTAGCCATGGGGAATCGTTTGGCAATCGGTCTGCTGGCCCATGTGGATGCGGGTAAGACAACCCTGGCGGAGGGTATGCTGTATACCGCCGGACAGCTTCGGAATATGGGACGGGTGGATCATAAGGATGCATATCTGGATCACTTTGCCATGGAGAGGGACAGAGGGATTACCATCTTTTCCAAGCAGGCGCGTCTGACCTGGAAGGAGCTGGAGGTGAACCTGCTGGATACCCCGGGACATGTGGATTTCAGCGCAGAAATGGAACGGACCCTGCAGGTCCTGGATTATGCCATTCTGATCATAAATGGCGCAGACGGGGTGCAGGGGCATACCGGGACTCTTTGGAGGCTGCTGGAAAAATATGAGCTTCCCGTATTTTTGTTCGTAAATAAAATGGACCAGACCGGTACGGATAAAGAGGCTTTGATGCAGGAACTGAAGGACAGATTGTCTGAACGCTGTGTGTGCTTTGATTCGGAGGAGGGGGAAGGATTCTGGGATGATTTGTCCCTGTGCAGTGAGGGACTCCTGGAGGAATGCCTGGAAAAGGGCAGGGTCAGCCGGGAGACGCTGGATGAGGCGATTTTAAACCGGGAAGTGTTTCCTTGCTATTTTGGTGCCGCATTGCGGTTAGAGGGCGTAGAAAGGCTCCTGGACGGCTTAAACAGCCATTGTATGCCGGTGTGTTATGATGAGGACAAAGAATTCGGAGCCAGGGTCTATAAAATTACCAGAGACAACAATAACAATCGTCTGACCCATCTCAAGATCACGGGAGGGAGCCTTCGTGCCAAGCAGGTGATTTCCAATTGGGCCAGTGCGGCGAAGGAAGAGGAGCGGTGGCAGGAGAAGGTGGACCAGATTCGTCTGTACAACGGTATGTCTTATACCACAACGGACCGGGTGGAGGCCGGGGAAATCTGTGCGGTACTGGGACTGACCGGGACCTTTGTGGGAGAAGGCTTAGGGTTTGAAGCAGAGAATGCAAAGCCGGTATTGGAGCCCCTGATGACCTATCAGCTGATCTTGCCGGAGGGATGCGACCCGGTAATTGTCCTGGGACAGCTTAGACAGCTGGAAGAGGAGGACCCGCTGCTGCATGTGGTGTGGAAGCAGTCAGTGGGGGAAATCCATGTGCAGGTCATGGGGGATATCCAGGTTGAAGTGCTCAAAAATCAGCTGGCCGAACGGTTCGGTGTGGAAGCGGAATTTGCCAGCGGAAGTATTGTATACAAGGAGACCATAAAGGCTCCGGTCATCGGCGTGGGGCATTATGAGCCTCTGAGGCATTACGCGGAGGTCCATGTACGGATGGAGCCGGGAAAGCCCGGCAGCGGCATCCGGATCGGAAGCCAGTGCAGCCGGGATATTCTGGATTTGAACTGGCAGCGACTGATTATGACTCATCTGGGAGAGAAGCGCTTTGCCGGCGTGCTGACCGGGGCGGAGCTGACGGATGTGAAGTTTACCATTGTAAACGGACGGGCTCATCAGAAGCATACGGAGGGCGGCGATTTCAGACAGGCCACCTATCGAAGTGTACGTCAGGGTCTGATGAAGGCGGAAAGCGTACTGCTGGAGCCCATGTTTGCCTTTTCCCTGGAGCTTCCGGCAGAGCATATCGGCCGTGCCATGTCGGATGTGCAGCGTATGAAGGGAAGCTTCGAACCGCCGGTGTATGTGGGAGAGCGGATGCTGCTTACGGGACGTGTCAGTGTGGCTGCCATGAAGGATTATTCCAATGAGGTGAAGTCCTACACCGGTGGGGAAGGAAGACTTGCGTTGGAATTTGCAGGCTATGAGCCCTGCCATAATACAGAAGAGGTACTGGCTGGCTGCAGCTATGATCCGGAAGCGGATACGGAGAATCCTTCATCCTCCGTATTCTGTGCCCATGGGGCCGGCTTTGTGGTGCCCTGGTATCAGGTGGAGGAATATGCTCATCTGGAGAGTGGACCGGCGGAAGAACAATTCGAGACGGCAGGAGCATATACAGAGGCTTCAGGCGAGGGTGTCCGGATGCCTGTTCCCGTGCCCGGAGAGAATAATCGATATATTTCCCAGGAAGAGATTGACGCTATCTTTGCCACCACCTATGGGAAGCCGAAGGAGGATAAGAAGCATTTCCGGAGATATCATATTACCCACAAGGATGTGCTGATGGGAGTAGGAAACGGGGAGACTGTACGAAGTACGGGTATGCCGGGAGGCTCCAAAAAGAATGACAGCAGGAAGGAAACCTGTCTCCTGGTGGACGGCTATAATATTATCTTTGCTTGGCCGAAACTGCGGGAGCTGGCTGCCATCAATCTGGACAGTGCCAGAGACCAACTGATGGATATTCTCAGCAATTACCAGGGGACACTGGGCGGGCAGCTGATTCTGGTGTTCGATGCCTATAAGGTAAAGAATAATCCGGGCTCCCTGTATCAGTACCACAACATCCATGTAGTGTTTACCAGGGAAGCCCAGACAGCGGATGCCTACATTGAGAAAACAGTGCACGAAATCGCGGACAAGTTCCGGGTGACCGTAGCAACCTCCGATGCACTGGAGCAGATGATTGTCTGGGGAGCGGGAGCAACCAGACTTTCTGCCTTAGGCCTTTTGGACGAGGTGAATGCGGCGGCAAGGAAGCTTCGGGAAGAGTATCATGTGTAAGTGAATAGAATCATGTCAGGAGAGGAATACCCCGGAAATGCATGTTATGCATTGTTCCGGGGTTTTGTTTCGAAATCTTTAAGAAGTCATTAAGGTATTTTAAGGTTTGTATAAGGT
>CALYSH010000280.1 GCA_945485625.1 uncultured Lachnospiraceae bacterium
GTGTAATACCAAACCGTTTCTTAAACAACTTACTGAAATGATACGCATCGTCATACCCCACCAGGGCTGCCACCTCCTGGACACTGTCCGGACACCCGGCACTCAACAGCTCCTTTGCTTTCTCCAGACGGATGTTAATCAAATGGCGAATGGGCGTATCTCCGGTTTCACTCTTAAAAATTTTGGAAATATAAAAAGGACTTAAATACATATTCTCTGCAATCTGATCCAGTGAAATCTTCTCATTATAATGATCTTCAAAATAATTTAAAATCTGTTCCACTACATACTTCTTGTTGGCAGATTCAAATGCATAGCTTCCGGTTACCGGAGTGGAGGCGCTCTGCTCCCTCACCACATACAGAATCAACTGCATCAGATATGCCTTCAGCATGAAATATCTGCCCTGTCTGCATACAGACTTCTCCGCTTCCATGGAGGAACAGATTTTAAACAGCTTCTGCCTCAGCTCTCCGGATGTATGCAGAATGTATCCATCCCCGGGTACCGGCAAAAAATTATCGGGAAAACCAGGGAAATGAATATCGGTGAAGCCTACAAAAAATTCTGTTGTTGGCACCTCATATTCCTTTATAAAAATGGCCTGGTGGGAAACGCCGGGATTGAACACCAGCAAATCCCCCTCCTGCACATCCAAAATGGATCCATTGATATGATATTTTCCGGCACCGGAAAGCACAAAGGCCACCTCCGGATGATCATGGGAATGATACGCCGCCTCATCCTCAAATCTGGTACCCTTCCAGGTATACAGAAATGTGGGGTTTAAATCCTCCACCATGATTTCCTGTCTGTCGCTCATCCTTTATTCCTCTTTCAGTTTTTCGCATTACAATGCAGCTACATATGATTCTTCCGTGATTCTACAATCCCATAATGGCCTTGGCTACACCAAAGTATACCAGCAGCGACAATGCATCCACAATCGTTGTGATAAACGGACTCGCCATAACCGCAGGGTCAAATCCCAGCCTCTTGGCACCAATGGGCAGAAGACACCCCACCAGCATAGCCATCATAACTGCTGCTATCAGGGTGGCGCAGACCACAATTGCTACCGTCACTCCCACCCGGTCAAACATCAGAAGCTTCAGGAAATTTGCGGCAGCAAGGGTCGCCCCGCAGGCAAGTGCCACACGGATCTCCTTCCACACCACTCTGGGCACATCACGGTAGGCGATTTCCCCCAGGGAAAGTCCACGAATCACAGTAACACTGGCCTGACCGCCCGCATTTCCTCCGGTATCCATCAGCATGGGGACAAAGGCCATCAATACTGCACAAACCTTAAGTGCATCCTGAAAGGAACTGATAATTGCACCGGTAAAGGTAGCCGATACCATCAGAAGAAGCAGCCCGGGAATACGTTTTTTATAGGTTTCCCACACACCGGTCTTCATATATGGTTTATCACTGGGCACAATCGCCGCCATCTTTTCCATATCCTCGGTGGTCTCTTCTTCCATGATATCCACAATATCATCCACCGTGATAATACCCACAAGCCGATTTTCATTATCCACTACAGGCATGGAAATAAAGTCATATTTCTTGAATTGTCTTGCAACCTCCTCCTGATCCATCAGGGTATTGATGGCAATGACATTCTCATGCATGATGTCCCCGATAACCTCATCCGGGTCACTCAGCAACAGATATCGAAGTGCAACGGTGCCCACCAGCTTTCTCTGGGCATCCAATACATAACAAATATTGATGGTCTCAGAATCCAGACCGACCTTCCGGATTCGTTCAATGGCCTGATTTACGGTCAGACTCTCTTTCAGATCCACATACTCCACGGTCATAATACTTCCCGCAGAGTCCTCCGGGTACTGAAGCAGATGATTGATATCCCGTCTGGTCTCACTGCTTGCGTTGGCCAACAGACGCTTTACCACGCTGGCCGGCATTTCCTCCATCAGGTCCGCTGCATCATCGGCCATCAGGTTATTTATGACGTGGGCTGCCTCACGATCAGACAGGGATGTAATAATTACCTGCTGGTTATCCACATCCAGGTACGCAAACACATCTGCTGCCAGGTCCTTGGGTAAAATACGAAACACCCGGAACATATCTTCCTTGGAAAGCTGATCCATAAGTCCCGCGATATCCGCGTCATTCAGCTCTTCCAGATACTGTCTGAGCTTGGTATACTGCTTGGTTTCCAGCAAAAGCTCCAGCTCTTCAATTGTCTTTAATTCTTCCATAGCATTCTTCCTCCGATGGTTTATGATAGGTACTACTTCGTCCGGGGACCGTACTGTCTGAACTTCCTGTCATATAAACCACCACCTTTCAAATGCTATTTTTGCCCAACATATATATTTTATATTCCAGTGTATCATTTGTCAACGAAATAGCGGGTATCTCCACGATGAATCGTGACCTTTCCGTTTGTCACATCCGTCATCTCTTTCTCCAGTTTTTCCACCCGGTCAACCGGCACAATCAGTTTCCATTTCACACATTCCCCGTAACTGCATTCCAGGGGCTCCATCTGCTCCTGTCCAAAGAGATACAAAAGCTTCCCGACTCCATTATAATCCGTTTCCACAGACAACTCCATGCCCTGACGCATTACACCCACAACACAGTTGCGAAGTCCCTCCTGCACCGCCTGGGTGTATGCCCTTACCAGCCCTCCGGTACCCAGCAGGGTTCCTCCGAAATATCTGGTAACCACCACTGCCACGTTCCTTATTCCCTCCCCCAGAAGGACCTCCAGCATAGGCTTCCCCGCAGTCCCTGCCGGCTCCCTGTCATCACTGTATCTGGTGTACTCTCCCCGGCTGCCCAGCACATATGCGAAGCAATTGTGTTTGGCATCCCAGTATCTCTTCTTCATTTCTTCCAGGAAGGCCTGGGCCTCTTCTTCCGTTTCGCAGCTTCGGACGGTGGCAATAAATCTGGACTTTTTCTCAACTATCTCTCCCTGACCACCCTCTAGAAGCACCTTGTAGG
>CALYSH010000281.1 GCA_945485625.1 uncultured Lachnospiraceae bacterium
GCAATACCGGTAATGGTGTACTTGGACTTCTGACAGGTGCTGCCTACAATCCAGGTACCGTTGTCCGCAGGAGCATTGGTGTTACGGATATTGATGGGAATCCCCTCCTGACGAACAGGGAAGATTGCATCCTCATGCAAAACGCCCGCACCCATGTAGGACAGCTCTCGAAGCTCCTTATAAGTGATCACTTCGATTCCCTTGGGATTCTTAATGATTCTGGGATCCGCTACGAGAAATCCGGATACATCGGTCCAGTTCTCATAAACATCAGCCTTGGCTGCCTTGGCAACGATGGATCCGGTCACATCGGAACCTCCTCTGGAGAAGGTCTTTACACTTCCGTCCGGCTTTGCACCGTAGAAGCCTGGAACAACGGCCTTGGGACTCTTCGCCAGTCTCTCAGATAATACCTGATTGGTTCTGACTGCATCAAAGTCACCGTTCTCATTAAAGAAGATTACCTCAGCGGCATCGATGAAATCATAGCCCAGATAATTTGCCATGATGATACCGTTTAAAAACTCTCCACGGGAAGCTGCATAGTTGCTGCCTGCTTTCGCCTTAAAGTTCTTCTCAATGGTTTCGAATTCCTTGTCCAGGGACAAATCCAGCTTTAATCCCTCAATAATCTCATTGTAACGAGCTTTGATTGCTGCCAGTTCCTTCTTAAAATCCTTTCCATCCTCTGCCAGCGCATAGCAGGCGTAAAGCATATCCGTTACCTTTGTATCATCCTTAAAGCGCTTTCCGGGAGCGGAGGGTACTACGTATCTTCTCTCTTCCTCCGCACGGATAATCTTTCCAACCTTCTCAAACTGCTCGGCACTTGCCAATGAGCTTCCTCCAAACTTTACTACCTTGGACATTTCTTTGTTCTCCTCATTCTTCTCCTGATATATTGTATTCCTTTACGCTGTGCTGCGTAATTTATGGAATTGTGTTTTCTAAGAATTTGCATTTTCTTTGCGGACTCTAAGGGAGCGTCGGTCCTTAGAAGCAAACCGAGCTTCGCTCCGAGAAACGTCACGTTAGTAATTCGTGACGTTTGGTTTGCGCGCTACGTGACCGCTGAAGCGGGAGCGCGTCCGAAAAGAAATATGCAAATTCGAAAGAAATAACACAATTTCGAAATATACATCTTTACTCCATCCGTATACGGCCCAAAACCTTGTCGCCTAAGCTATCGTACTTCGCAGCGAATTCCTTCTCCGTCATACGTCCGGTAAAGTAACCGAAGTCCTCCGTTCTGCCGGGGATCGTAATGCTTTCTCCTCCCGGGAATGCAGCCTTCACTGCATCCTGGACACCGGCCTTTGCGCGTACAAAGAATGCTCTGGTCATATCATCCACACAGGCAAGTTTTGCATCCTCCTTATCCCAGAAGCACATAATTACCTTCCCCAGATGTCTTGCACAGTCTACCACATCCGATACTACGGCACTTGCGGTGGGAAGCTTTCCCGCTCCCTTGCCGTAATACATGGAATCACCGAGCATATTTCCGGTCACCATTACTGCATTGAATACGCCATTTACCATGCTCAGGGGATTCTCTGCATCAATCATAACAGGGGAAACCATTGCAAGCACTTCATCATCGGAAATCAGCTGACTGACTGCTAAAAGCTTAATGCTCTTCTTACATGCCTTTGCATATGCAAAGTCTGCTGCAGTAATCGCAGTGATTCCTTCCGTATAGATCTTTGAAGAATCCACATTCTTTCCCATCATCAGGGAAGAAAGGATTGCTATCTTTCTGCAGGCATCATGTCCCTCTACATCAGCCTCGGGATTTCTCTCGGCGTAACCCTTTTCCTGTGCTCTTCTGAGTACATCCTCGTAAGCCACGCCTTCCCGCTCCATCTTGCTTAACATATAATTGGTAGTACCGTTTAAGATACCGGTAATCTTTTCAATCTTCTCTGCGGTCAAGGAATAATTCAAGGGACGGATAATGGGAATACCGCCACCTACACTGGCCTCAAACAGGTAGTTACAATTGTGCTCCCTTGCAATGGTGAGAAGCTCCGGACCGTGCATTGCAACCAGCTCCTTATTGGAGGTACATACGCTGATGCCCTTCTCCAGAGCAGCCTTTGTAAACTGATATGCGGCGCCGACACCTCCCATGGTCTCACAGATGATACGGACCTCCGGGTCATTTACGATTACATCAAAATCATGGACAACCTTTGCTTCGTAAGGGTCCCCGGGAAAATCTCTTAAGTCCAGAATATACTTCACCTCAATCTCATCCCCGGACTTTTTGTTTACCATGTCCTTATTCTTTTCAATAACCTCTACTACGCCGCTTCCTACGGTACCGTAGCCTAATACTGCAATCTGAATCATACTCGTTATCCTTTCCTATTCCTTCCTTTGTTATTCCTTCGCAAGAATTTTTACATGGTGAACACCCTTGTGCTCTTCCATCTTCTCCAACATCTTGGATACATCCCCGGTGGTCTGAAGCACCTGCACACTTAAGCTTAAGGATGCAATCCCATTAATGGGAATACTTTGATGAATGGTCAGAATATTTGCCCTATACTCTGCAATGATTTTCAGCACGTCAGACAAAACTCCGGGCTTGTCATCCATCTGAAATGTCAGGGTAAGTGTGGTGCCCATGGCATTGTCATGGAAACGGAAAATATCATCCTTATACTTGTAAAAGGAGCTTCGGCTGATGCCCACACTGTCCACAGCCTCCTGTACGCTCATCACCTGTTCCGATTCCAGCAGCCGTTTTGCTTCCACAACCCGAAGCAGAACATCCGGAACCGCTTTTTGTGTAACCAAATAATACTTCGTTGTGTCACTCATCCTGTTTTATCTTCCCATTCTTGTTTTTCTACGGTGTACAATTGTGCGCCGATGAGAGATATCCTAGCACATATCCCCAGAAAAGGCAACCCTTTTTTGTACAAATTGCAAAAAAGTTTTTTTACAACAAAAGAGCCCAAAGGTCCACACACAAATGG
>CALYSH010000282.1 GCA_945485625.1 uncultured Lachnospiraceae bacterium
AGGAACGACGAAGCTCCTTGGGGACATTTTTTGCTTCATGCTATAGCAAGAATAACAAGTGCGACCACGGCCAGCCAAATCAAAACGAACGGAATTGCATAGTACCATTTTTTCGGTTTACCACTGTCCCACATTCCTTCTGCACGCAACCGGCAGTTTTCAAAGATTTCCCTTGGGATGCACCGAATGCATAAAGCTATCAGTGCGGGCAGGATAATTACATCATCCAAATAACCGAGGACGGGAATGAAATCTGGAACAAGGTCAACAGGAGATAGTGCATAGACAACTACAATTGCAGCAATGATTTTAGCGTACCATGGAGTTCGTCGATCTTTAAGTGCAAGGAACACCGCAGGAACATCCGTCTTCAGTTTTTTCGCTCGTGCTTTTAAATCCATTTCCGATCACAACGCAATAAGTTATTTTTATGGTTATGTACGCACTTGAACCCTACGCAAGCCGGGTAGCCACAAATGCGTTCTTCCTAGCACTTTATTTGACCAAACCAACGGTTTTCAGGAATAGGCGGTTCAGCTCATCCCAAGTGACCTTTTCGTCGCTGGGGATAGCCTGGATCAGATGATCAATCTCTTCAATAGAGGCATCCAGGTAGTCGTTGATGACGTCGATACGAGGGCCAAGACCGATCTCTGGGGTTTCCATCTTCAGCCGCAGCAAGTCTGTCACGGCAGGAACCAGTGCTTCATCAAGACAAGCATCCGCTAGTTCAGAAAACAGCATGGGAGGTGGCGTCTGCTTCTCCAGAATCCATCGGCAAGCCAGGATGGGCCGCAGCACATAGAAATATTTCTTCAGCTTGACCATATCGCCTTTGAGGTACTCTCTGTAGTTTTTCTTGGCGGTACTGAGGTAGTGGTACAGGCCAGCCTTCTTCTGGAAGAAGTGGTCGATAACAGCGGAAATCTCTCCCCACTCTGGAGTGGTCTTATATACGATGGGAGAGTTGTTCCACTCAAATAGAGTGGGGTTAGAACTGTGTAGCAGACGCAGGGCCTTTTGTAAGTCCCAGCCATTGATGTCCAGCGTTTCATCCAGTTGCCATTCGATCACATCCCGGGTCTTGTCCAGCCGCAGATAATACTCCAGAGGGCGGACATAGATGAAGCGGACGTCGTAATCACTGTCGGGTGAGGCGAAGCCCCATGCACGGCTACCGGATTCGACACAGTGGATGACCCGAATGTTCTCGCGGGCTTCAATTTCTTTTAGCTTGTCAGGAATGATCTCCTGCACGATTCTTTGGTGATCCGTCATGGGAACACCTCCTTCGTAGATAATATTGAACATACTCATTAGAGCAGCTTAAGCCTTGAGCCTTTCACACAACATCGGAATACCGCGTTTGAGCCAGAACTGACCACTGACATAGCCGGAAGACATACCCCCATGGGCGAAGTCTTCAACATACGTTTCGCTGTGATCTGTAAGCTCGGCGTGGATAACTTCCTCAATGTCATTGATGAGCAGTGCTTTCAGTTCACTTTCATTCTCTGGAACAACTGTAGTGGACAGCCGGTCTTTCAGATACTTCCAAAGATAGGGGTCACCACGCAGTCCCCAGGTTTCAGGCTCAACAGAGAATAGCTCGGAAATGTACTTCTTGCCGCTCAGTCGTTTGTAAATCTCGTAGATTTCCTGTTTCATCTCGTAGAAGCCACTAATGGGGAGACCGCCACCCATATTGGTACACATAGCAACATCCCAATCATACAACGAATAACTGTAGTAGAAACAGTCACGTATGCTTTTGATGGGGAGTTGATCTGCGTAACAATGAATAGCAGAATAGTAGGCGGGATTTCTCCTCAACTGGCCAGCAGTCATGTTCCATACTTCGATTGGATCAGAGTGGCGATAGTTAGCAGTCTGAACTGCACCCCACACGGCTAGTTCATACCGGAACTCCTCCCTGAGTTCCATAAGAAGGACGCCAAGCTGATTTTTGCCGCGCCAATTCTGCACATTATGCCAGGAGCCGTCATGGAGATTGATGCCGATTCCCCATGTGGTGTCTTTACCAGCACACTCAGCAAGCAGAGCACTGCCTGTATTCAGCAGTTCCCGAAGAAGGTCGGGATTCTGTGAAAACTTTGCTCGGACTCCTCGTTTTACGATATTACGGCTGTTCTTTTCCCAAACCGTGCTTATGCTGTCGTATGTCTTGAAATACTTGGAGCCTGCATATTCCTTTGCCTTAGCGGGATCTTTTGTGTGCATGATTTTGTCGGCTAGATCATATTCTTTTGCCAAGCAAACCTTCTCGTACATCATATATTGTTCCGACGAAGTGAAGTGGAGGTCAACGCTATCAAATTCAGCTTCATACCAGTTACTCAAGAAACCGAAAGGCTCAGTCGGAAGATGAAATCCAATAATGTCACTCACACCATACGATGCTGTTTCTTTTCCGATTGCATCGGAATAAGCGTTGAAGGTGTTGTCATCTCTCAGAACCCAGAATACCTTATCAATTGCGCCGGGGTTGGATTTGGAAAAATCCTTGACTGCTTTGACAGCAATCTGCGCCGCCTCTTTGATTGGATAGCTATATACACCGGTGGAAATTGAGGGGAAGGCTACAGAGCGAAGGCCATACAGCACAATATCTCGCGGCCCGGTGGTCATCGGTACATCGTTTCTGGAAAAGCGCTGGGGCAGGCTGCCCACTTGTTCAAAGCCGCCGTAAATAGTTGTGTTCACTGTGATATTCTCATTTTGAACATAGGCAAACAGCTCGGCAACAGTTTCGTTTTCTTCCCATTGCACATCCAGAACAGTCCCGTTGATGCTCAGCACCAAGGTTTCCGGCTGTTCCGTGGTTTCTTCTCCCTCCGCTGTCTTTTCCGACTCCGGTGCAGTTTCGGGCGGTTCCGCAGCTGTGGTTGCGTCAGATACCTGACTTGAGCGGGCGTGTAGCAGAACTCGCTGGTACAAAAGCAGGCGGAGCAGGACGCGC
>CALYSH010000283.1 GCA_945485625.1 uncultured Lachnospiraceae bacterium
AAAGAAGCAGAAGGAAAAGGCAGTTCGTGAGGCATGTATGGCTGTTTTCCCCGGAAGCGACATACGCTTTACGGAAGAGGATTATTCCCTGTCCGATGAACTGTTGGAGGAGTTGAAAAACAATGGTGTGACCATCGGTACCATTTACGAGGCAACAGATGCCGCAGGAGAGAAGAAGGGGTATGTGGTTCAAACCACCTCTTCGGAAGGGTACGGCGGAAAGATTGTATTGTATGCGGGTATCACCGTGGAAGGATTGTTGAATGATATTTCCATCCTTCAGATCAATGAGACACCGGGGCTTGGACTGCAGGCGGAAAAGGTACTGGTTCCGCAGTTTCACAATAAACCTGCAACGACCTTTTCCTATACCAAAACCGGCAGTCAGTCGGAAAAGGAAATTGATGCAATCAGTGGTGCTACCATAACCACCAAGGCTGTGACCAATGCGGTGAACGGTGCAACGGCCGCTGTAAAGGAATTGATGGGAGGTGGCAAATGATGAAGCAGGAAAAGAAAATAAATCCCATCACGGAACGATTGTATAACGGTATCATTAAAGAAAATCCCACATTGGTCCTGATGCTGGGAATGTGTCCCACCCTGGCAGTGACTACCTCTGCCAAGAACGGTCTGGGTATGGGCTTGACCACCACGGCAGTTCTGATGTTGAGCAATCTGATGATTTCCCTCCTTCGGAACATTATTCCGAAGAGAGTAAGAATTCCGGCATTTATCGTTATTATTGCTTCCTTTGTAACAGTGGTTCAGCTATTGCTGGAGGCGTACCTGAGTCCATTGAATGATGCGCTGGGAATGTATATTCCCCTGATTGTGGTAAACTGTATTATCCTGGGGCGTGCGGAAAGCTATGCATATTCCAATCCCCCCATTCCTTCCCTGTTTGACGGTCTGGGTATGGGTCTGGGCTTTTCGGTTGCCCTGACCTGTATCGGCGGAGTGAGAGAGCTTCTGGGTGCGGGCAGCATCTTTGAGTATTCCATTATGCCGGCCGGTTTCGTCCCCATCAATATCTTTGTACTGGCGCCCGGTGCATTCTTCGTTCTTGCCGGATTGACCGCTTTTCAGAATTTTCTGAAGGCGTCCAGGGCAAAGGTGTCTGAGGAAGAGGCAAAGCTGATTGGATCCGGCTGCAGTGAGGATTGTATGAACTGCGGAGAAAAAGGCTGCTCCAAACGTTTTTATGATACCGATGCGGCAGAAGAGAAGCAGCAGAGGACGATGACAGTAAAACCTGAGAAGAAGGTAGAGCAGGAAATCGAAGATTTGGATGAAGTCGGTGCAGAGCAGGCGAAAGCTTCTGAGGACAAAGAAAAGGAGGATGCAGAATAATGGACAGTGTAAAGGAATTATTGATTATTTTGATCAGTTCCTCCCTGGTAAGCAATGTTGTATTGAGCCAGTTCCTAGGCCTGTGTCCCTTCCTTGGAGTATCAAAGAAGATTAAGACTGCAGCCGGTATGGGCATGGCGGTCATCTTTGTAATCACCCTGGCCAGCGCGGTTGCAGGAGTAATCTATCAGTTTGTTCTGGTTGCACTTGGAATAGAGTATCTGCAGACCATTGTGTTTATTCTGGTGATTGCGGCGCTGGTACAGTTCGTTGAGATGTTCTTAAAGAAGGCCATGCCTTCCCTATATGAGGCACTTGGAGTGTATCTTCCCTTGATTACCACCAATTGTGCAGTACTGGGTGTGGCACTTACCAATGTACAGAAGGAATATGGAATCGTAACCGGTATTGTAAATGGTTTTGCTACCGCAGTGGGCTTTACCATTTCCATCGTGATTCTGGCCGGTCTTCGTGAGAAGATGGAGCACAATGATTTCCCGGAGTATTTCAAGGGAATGCCTGCCGTGCTTCTGACAGCAGGTTTGATGGCCATTGCATTTTGTGGCTTCTCGGGGCTTTTGTAAGAACCGGGGAGGGGAATCTGGAGAGATACTTTCTGAATTGACGAAAAGAGAGGATGAACATGAATATTGTCGGAATATTAACAGCTACCCTGGTTGTGGGTATCGTGGGCATTTTTATCGGATTGTTCTTAGGTGTTGCCGGTATCCGCTTCCGGGTGGAGGTTTCTGAGAAGGAGGAGGCGGTTCTGTCCGCACTTCCGGGGAATAACTGCGGCGGCTGCGGTTATGCAGGATGCTCCGGTCTTGCGGCTGCCATTGCCAAGGGAGAAGCACCTGTAAATGCCTGCCCGGTAGGTGGAGAGCCTGTGGGAAATAAAATTGCTGAGATTATGGGCGTGGAGGCACAGGCCGGTGTAAAGCAGGTTGCCTTTGTACATTGTAAGGGTGATTGTGAGAAGGCAAACACGGATTACGAATATACCGGAGCGGAGGACTGCCGGATGCTTGGATTTGTGCCAAACGGCGGTCCGAAGTCCTGTAACAACGGCTGTCTGGGCTTTGGCACCTGTGTAAAGGTATGTCCCTTCGATGCGATTCATGTGGTGAACGGGATTGCAGTGGTGGATAAGGAGAAGTGCAAGGCTTGCGGAAAGTGTATCGCGGTATGCCCCAAGCAGTTGATTTCCCTTGTGCCTTATGATGCGAAGCAGATTGTAGCATGTCAGTCTGCGGACAAAGGGCCTGTTACCATGAAGGCCTGCAGTGTGGGTTGTATCGGCTGCGGTTTGTGTGTCAAGGCCTGTGAACATGGGGCAGTAAAGGTGGAGAACTTCCATGCCACCATCGACCATGAAAAATGTGTGGGCTGCGGAGCCTGCCAGGAGAAGTGTCCGAAGAAAATCATCGTGGGGATGTAGGAAACAACTTATAAGATGGGGGTGTCAAGGAATTATGCATTTTCTCAACGGACTCTAAGGTCGCAAACCAAACGTCACGAATGTTCAACGTGACGTTTCTCGGAGCGAAGCTCGGTTTGCTTTAGCGGGCAGATTTAGTACCGCTACGTGACCGCTGAAGCGGAAGCGCGTCCGATGAGAAATA
>CALYSH010000284.1 GCA_945485625.1 uncultured Lachnospiraceae bacterium
GTGGAGCGGACTTCGCATCAGTTCCCACATGAGCCGGAGGTTGATTCCGAGTGAATCGTGAATCTCCTTTCGCCCTTCCTGGGTATACGGATTGACTGTCCGTCTTTTTGCAATGGGATTTTTGTGCTTTACATATCCTATCGGGTATATTGGCTCGCCGCTTCCTGCGAGATACCGTATGGATGCGGATTTGCCATATAACTGATATTCAATATCTGTGAGTTTTCTACCGTGGCGAACAAGCCGAGAGCCTCTTTGCCGATGCAAACGATTTGTAAAGATGGTCATAACAGAACGGTTCAGACCATCACAATCAGTTGCAACCATCGTGGCAATTTTGTAGTAATTTTGCGTTCCCATGACCATGGAATTGTAGAGCTTGATTTCATCAATTTCTTCTTTTCCGGGTCTGGGTTTTGCCACATTCTTGGCTTGCTCTATAAATCTCTGCTTTTGCTTTTTGAGTGCTTTATCGCATATATGGGATTTTACAACCCTTTTATTACCTTTCGGATAGGTCTTGATTTTGAAACCAAGAAATTCCGAATATCTGCGCTTGACATTTACAACCCTCGTTTTCTCCGGGGATACTTCCAGCTTCAGCCGTTCCTGCAACCATTGCGTTATTGCAATCATTGCTTTTTCTGCATCGGTTTTTGTCCGGCAGAAGATCCGAAAATCATCTGCATAACGAACGATTCGCATTTCTTTTAAGTTGGTGAGTTTCATTGCGGTATATCCGTTACTCAGGATTTCACAGCCTGCTTTATTCTTTCTTGTGCTGTATTTCCTTGTTACCGGGTGTTTTTGCCATTGGCTATCAACCCAGTGGTCAAGTTCATTCAGCACGATATTGGCTAACAGCGGGGAGATAATTCCTCCCTGCGGTGTTCCTTTGTTTGGATATTCCATACTTCCATCCGGCATCTTTATGGGTGCCGTCAGAATTTTTCTCACAACATAAATTAGGTGCGTATCGTGTATGCCCATGGCCCATATCTGGCGAATCAGCTTTGCATGGTTCACATTATCGAAGAAGCCCTTAATATCAAATTCCACGATGTAGTGTAAATTTGACCGCTGAATGAGGCGGTAGGTGCTTTGGATAGCGTGTTCCACACTCCGCTGGGGACGGAAACCATAGCTGTTATCGCTGAATTTCGCTTCACAGATTGGCTCCATTACCTGCTTGATACATTGCTGTATGAGCCTGTCCCAAATACAGGGGATTCCCAGGGGTCTGGTTGTTCCGTTGGGTTTTGGAATGTCTTTGCGTCTTACCGGTTTAGGGCGGTATCCGTGTGGTGTTCCTGCAACGATATATCGGACTTTTCCAATGACCTCATCCGGCTGTAACCGTCCAATGTCCCGAATGTCCAATTTATCCGTTCCCGGTGTCCTGCTACCATGATTGCTTTTGATGTTGCGATATGCCAACAGGATATTTTCCCGGCTGAGAATAATATCCATTAAGTCTGTAAAAGTTTCATTTGCCAAACTTCGGGCATATAAATCGTCAAAAGTATTTTGCATATGGGAGTATTCTGCATGGCGCAGGTCATCCACACACAGAAGTTTTCCTTGTTTCTTTTCTGGCATTAGGCATCACTCCTTCCATTTCTGAATTGAGCGACCCTTTTTGTCTTACTCGTAATCCTAATTGCGATTGAATAAAAGATTGTTGCTATAACGACTTGAGGCCATTCCTCCATTCCCATTACAGGAACTTCATTGGTTCGACCTCTGCTTTTCAGCAATGGTTCGGGTGCTTATTATTCTTCGTCACCCTATACTTTCCATAGGAAAGTACCCATTACCTTTCCTCGTTCCGGTAATCCTATCTGTACATATACCTTTAGGTGCTTGCTCTAAGCCTGTTAGCTTGGATGCGCCTGTAACGCATCATGGTGTTTCATACTAACGATTTTTACTCCACCACACTAACTGTGATTCAAACACCGGCATACATTTCTGTATGCTCCACGATATAGACCCGTACATTCGCAAGTTCGTCAGTCCTGTCGGACATTCTCACCATGGGTATTTTATAGACCCCCGGCCTATAGGCTGCATCATCCACCGCTGGACGACTTTCCTCAGCACAGCATAATGTCACGATGCTTTTCAGCATTTATGCTTCTCTGTTAGGGCAGCTCTCAGCCGACTTCACCGGGCTTCTGACATATACAGCTTTCGCTTTTGATATGCCAGCCGGAGGATTAGGGAAGGCGTTTCCGGGCGTTACCCCTTCATTCCACCTTTCGGATTACCAGTTCTCCTAAGAAGAGAACGATTTTTCTCGTTCTTTTTAGTGCCTAACCTTTTCAGTTAGGAACGAGTCGCACCATTGGTGAGATCGTACTTGTAGATGGTCAGGGAGCCGGTTCTGGATTCATCAATGGGGGCATCCTCCAGCTCGGCGGCAGACACGGAAAAAGGAATAGAAAGAGCCATCATCAAGGCAAGGCCCATTGCAAAAAGCTTTTTGATAGATTTCATTGTAATTGTCCTCTCTTGAAGTCATTTTGTTTTTGTTTGTGGAATGAAAATAGCCAGAGGATGATCTCTGGCAAAAATGTGGGAGTGTTTCATTTACGATCTCCTTTTACGAAGAATAGAAAAAACAAGGCCGGAGAAACAGGTAAAAGCCGGAATCAGTGCAAAAACGGGGAACAATCGAAGCCCAGTAGAACCGGTCTTGGGAAGTGTATAGGTTCTGGTATTCACCACTCGCAAACTGACGCTCATATTGTCGGAGGCAAGTTCGCCCTCAAAGGCAGTTCCATCCAGAAGATTGTAGCCATCCGGGGCTTTGGTCTCCGTCAGGCGGTACTGTAGTCCCGGATAAAGGTTGTCCCATTCCAGCAGTCCGTCCGTCCCGGTGGTTAGGCTCCCGTCCGTTACATCGGGATTGGAGCAGCCGCCCCGGACAATGGTTTCGGAGTAGGTCACGGGATACCACAG
>CALYSH010000285.1 GCA_945485625.1 uncultured Lachnospiraceae bacterium
CGTGTAAATGTATCAAAATTTTTTAATTCAGTATCCTGCCGCCGGTCATCCAATGATCAGTGAAATATGCACTGTTCAAATTCCCATATTGACAGGGGTCACCGCAGTGAATGAAGGTTGCGGTTCCATAAACACCGGATCCGATGTAGATTCCCACATGTGATGGGCCCGTGGTCTCATAGGTTCTTTCGAAGAATACCAGATCTCCGGGCTGAAGCTGTGATTTGGATATCCTTGTACATAACGGAAGCAGTCCACTGCAGGTCAGGTGTCCTGTATTCTTCACACCGGAATGGGTCAGACAGTAGCTGACATATCCGGAACAGTCAAAGCCACTTGGACTGTAGCCTCCCCAGACATATGGGGTACCCAGATATTTCTTCGCTTCATTAATTAATGCAGCCGCCTTCTCACTGGCAATACCTGGTGCTGCAATCACTGCGGTTCCTGTGTCCATATAAAAATATGGGTTAAAGGTGACTCCTCTGTAGGTGAAGGAGATGACCAGCTTCTGATCACTGCCGATGGATCCGATTCTGTCTCCGGTGGAAACCTCCTGTCCGGCAGAAACACGGATATTTTTAAGACCGGTCAGCTTGATCACATAGCCATACTCATTCTCCAGGGTTACCGAGCTTCCGGATACATTTTTTACAGTTCCATCCATTACCGACATAACCTTAATTCCCTCTGGGAAGGATAAGAGCATATCATCAGCGGTAACAACCTTGTTACCCATGGCTTCATAGCGGTATCCATAATCGCCAAGAATATTTTCATGCCAGTTGTAATCTACCGGGGTACCAAAGAACCTTCGGTTACCATGAGTCATCTGGTACACATCATAAATTTCCTTTTCCGTATCGGTCATCTGTGCATTTACGATATCCTCCAGATCCTTTGAGGTCAGTTTTACGTTGGTTACATTCACATCGCTGCTGGTTGTAACCTCCACCTCTTCACCACTGCCTCCGGCGTAAAATGCCTCCCAGGTCTTATGACCATGGGCAGATGCGGCGCTATGGCTGTCGTAATAAACGTCGAAATCAACACCGTATCTTGTGAAATTACCAGTGTCCTCTACCTTGTAAAGAACACCGTTCATAATAATTTCCGTTCCCATTGGAACTGTTGGAGTAGAAGCATCCACAGCAATGGTATGGTTGGCTCTTGGCATTACACCGGATGCGGTTGCACCTCCGGCCCATCTGCCACAGCAGATCGAGCAGTTGCAATAACCACTGGTCACAACATTGCCAAGGGATTCTCCTTTTCGAACCCTGACGGTAGTTGTTTTATTCTCCTGATGGGTTTCCACATCCAGCTTATACTGAAGATTGAATAATCTTTCGATCTCGCTCTTCACATCACGGAAGGTAAAGCCGCCGTATTTCGCACTGAGATAACTGATCAAAACAGAAGGATCATGTCCGATATCTCCCAGATCGTAGTTATATTCTGCACTTCCCGGATGACTGGCTTCCGTATCATAAATCTTTTTCTGGAGCTTACATTCCAGCTCCACATAATAGGCCTCTGCCTTAGTAATCTCCTTATCATCCGACGGCCATGAGGTAGCTGTAATGGTTGTAAGAGAACCTGTAAGCAGGGTAGAGCAGGACTGCAGCTGGGTGACAATCAGACCGATCAGAAGCAGTAAAACCAGCAGAACCTTGATGATTCCATTGTGCTCAACCGCAAACTGCTTCAAACGGTCAATCAACTTGCTCCCTGTTTTGGATGCTCCATTTCCGGCGCTTCCTGTTACACTCACGCCACCTGCACCTTCAGCTGCATAGGCAGCCTCTGC
This sequence comes from uncultured Lachnospiraceae bacterium, assembly GCA_945485625.1. GTDB lineage: Bacteria > Bacillota > Clostridia > Lachnospirales > Lachnospiraceae > Acetatifactor. Next base: position 1,811 of record CALYSH010000285.1, read on the forward strand.
CTGAGCTGCGCGGGCTGCAGCATATTCCTTTTTGATTTTCTGCTTCTGCTGCCAACGGGAGATTGGATTCGAATACTTCTCCGGATGCGCTTCCTTATCCGCTGCAATAAAAGCATCGATATTGGCCTTATCTGCCTTTCTCTCCAGCTTTGCCGCCTTATCATACTGCTTCAGCTTTTTACTGTATCCGGCATGATCGATGACACGTCCGGTACCCTCAGCAGCTTCCGTTGTTGTTTGCAGAGCATTTACGGCAGCATTATCATCCTCATGATTCTCGCTGACTGCTTTATGAATCGCCCCACTGATGGCGGCGCTGCCACCTCTGGTGATTGTATGTGCCTTGCTGTGGGGATTTATGATAACCTCCCCCTCATCGGTAAAACGAAGTTTGGATTTGATTCCTGTTTCAGAAGAAGCAGGTGATTTTTCTTTTTTACTCACCTTTTTCCCATCTGTTTTTTTGTTCTTCCTGGCTTCATTTTTTCTCGATGCAGCCCTGGCTTTATCCGTAATAACCGGATCCTCTGCACTGAAATCCTCGGTTGAGGTAGCTACCTTGGGAGTAGCTTTTCCCTCAGAGGAATCCTTTGAAAATGACTCAGCGTTTTCAGCACTCACCTTTTTCCCGTTTTCGGGATGAAGGGAATGCTCTTCAGATCCATAGATTTTGACAGTGGAAGCGGGTGTACTACTTCTGGTAGCTGCATCCGAATAGCTCTCATGCCCGAAGGCCTTCTCACTGGCGGACCTGCTATGCTTCAGCTTGCTTTCAGCCTTACCATGGAGCTTTTTTGCTCCCATCAGCTCTTTTTCCTCGGTTTCCTTCTTACCGAAGCGAAGCTGAGCCTGCCTCTCTGCAGCCTTGTCAGAATCATGCTTTAATTTGCTGTTTCCACCATCGCCATTACGATTATTTTCTGGTCCGGCACCTTTGGCAGGACGGTCATCCTCTCGGATTCTCGTTACCTGCCTGGAAGGGAGCTTTTCCTTTGCCTTATCAGCTCTGTCAGCAGCTCTTGTGGCACGGTCAGAAGCCTTCCTCACTGCAGGACTGCTTCTTTCCTCCTCCCTGACCCGCAGACCTGGCGTCTTCTTATCCCTGGTTGCCTCCTTTATCCAGCCTTAGCAGCTGTCACTTCAC
>CALYSH010000286.1 GCA_945485625.1 uncultured Lachnospiraceae bacterium
TCAAGGATTTGAATAAATCCAAGGAAGCCATTCATGATGTCATTTATTTTTCCGGTGAATGTGATGGAATCTCTGTAGAGGTTGCCCTGCAGTACGTAAACGAGTTTCATGAAAATGTTCTGGGCTTTTGCAATAATATATATAATTCCGAGGGCGGAACCCATCTGACAGGCTTTAAAACACAGTTTACCAATGTAATCAATACATACGCCCGTGAATTGAATATTTTGAAGGATAAGGATATTAATTTTACCGGGGCGGATGTACGAAACGGTATGACAGCTGTTGTTTCCGTCAAACACCCGGATCCCCGGTTTGAGGGACAGACCAAAACCAAGCTGGATAATCAGGACGCTGCCAAGGTGGTCGCAAAAGTGACAGGAGAGCAGATTGTTCATTTCTTTGACCGTAATCTGGAGACCCTAAAGAATATTATTGGGTGTGCGGAAAAAGCTGCCAAGATTCGGAAAACTGAGGAAAAAGCCAAGACCAATATGCTGACCAAGCAGAAGTTTTCCTTTGATTCCAACGGAAAACTGGCCAACTGTGAGTCAAAGGATGCCTCCAAATGTGAAATCTTTATCGTAGAGGGAGATTCTGCGGGCGGTAGTGCCAAAACAGCGCGTAATCGTATGTATCAGGCGATTTTACCCATACGTGGTAAGATATTAAATGTGGAGAAGGCCAGCATCGATAAGGTATTGGCGAATGCAGAAATCAAGACCATGATCAATGCCTTTGGCTGTGGCTTTTCCGAAGGCTACGGCAATGATTTTGATATTACCAAGCTGCGCTATGATAAGATTATTATCATGGCCGATGCGGACGTGGATGGAGCACATATTTCCACCCTGCTTCTTACCTTGTTTTATCGGTTTATGCCGGAACTGATATTTGAGGGCCATGTTTATATTGCCATGCCCCCTCTGTATAAGGCGATGCCAAACAAAGGAGAAGAACAATACCTCTATGATGATAAGGCTCTGGAAAAATACCGAAAAACCCACAAGGGACCTTTTACGCTCCAGCGCTACAAGGGACTTGGTGAAATGGATGCCCAGCAGCTTTGGGAAACCACACTGAATCCGGAAACTCGTATGTTAAAGCAGGTAGAAATAGAGGATGCCCGTATGGCAGATCAGATGACGGAGCTTCTCATGGGAACAGAGGTCCCTCCAAGGAAGGCTTTTATCTATGAGCATGCACAGGATGCAGAGCTGGATATTTAATACACGAAGGATGTTGCGCACTTCCGGCCATGGAAGGCGGAACCTACAGACTGCGTTCCATTGAGGGAATTCATATAAACCCGTAGGTATCATCGTCAGGGACTTTTGACCCTGACATCACAATATAACACGATTTATGACAAAAGGACAGGTTATTGGACAGATGAATGAGCAGGAGCGAATTTTAAAAACCGAATATTCCGAGGAAATGCAGAAATCCTTTATCGATTATGCAATGAGTGTCATTATTTCACGTGCTTTGCCGGATGTGAGGGACGGCTTAAAGCCGGTACAACGCAGAACGCTCTATGATATGCATGAATTGGGGATTCGTTATGACAAACCCTATCGTAAGAGTGCACGTATTGTAGGTGATACCATGGGTAAGTATCATCCCCACGGAGACAGTTCCATTTACGAAGCACTGGTTGTTATGACTCAGGACTTCAAAAAGGGAATGCCCCTGATTGACGGACATGGAAACTTCGGCAACATCGAAGGCGACGGCGCCGCTGCAATGCGTTATACGGAAGCTCGTCTGGAACAGGTAACCCAGGAAGCCTTTTTGTCTGACCTGGATAAGGATGTTGTGGATTTTATCCCCAACTTTGATGAGACAGAAAAAGAACCCACCGTGCTTCCTGTGAAAATCCCCAATCTTCTGGTCAATGGTTCGGAGGGAATTGCGGTTGGTATGGTAACCAGTATTCCCCCTCATAATCTGGGAGAAGTGGTCGATGCAGCCAAGGCCTATATGTTGAATTCGGATATCTCCACTGCAGAACTGATGCGATATCTGAAGGGGCCCGATTTCCCTACCGGCGGAATTGTGATAAACAAGGATGAGCTGCTTGAAATTTATGAAACCGGCGTCGGCAAGATTAAGCTTCGCGGAAAAGTAGAGTTTGAGAAATCAAAGGCCGGAAAAACCAATGTGGTTATTACCGAGATACCTTACACTATGATAGGCTTAAACATTTCCAAGTTTTTGTCCGATGTAGCCGCTTTGGCGGAAACCAAGAAGACACAGGATATTCTGGATATTTCCAACCAGTCCTCAAAGGAAGGGATTCGTATTGTAATCGAGCTTCGGAAGGATGCGGATCCGGAAAACTTTGTGAATTTATTGTATAAGAAGACCCGCCTGGAGGATACCTTTGGTGTCAATATGCTTGCCATCAGTGACGGAAGACCGGAGGCTATGGGTTTAAAGCAGATTCTGAAGGCATGTATTGATTTCCAGTTTGAGGTGGCAACCCGGAAATACAATAATCTGCTGGCAAAGGAACTGGAACGCAAGGAGATTCAGGAGGGCCTGATTAAAGCCTGCAATGTGATTGACCTGATTATTGAGATTTTACGAGGCTCCAAGGATAGAGCTATGGCGAAAGCCTGCCTGACAGAAGGCAAAACGGATGGTATTAAATTCCGCTCCAAAGAATCCAAAATTATGGCAGCTCAGTTAATGTTTGCCGAAAATCAGGCAAATGCTATTATGGAAATGCGTTTGTATAAGTTAATTGGCCTGGAGCTGGAGGCATTAATAAACGAGCACGAAGAAACAATGGCCAATATCTATCGTTATGAAGATATTTTGGAAAACCATGACTCTATGGCGCTTGTAATAATGAATGAACTGGATGAAATCAAGAAAAAATAGGGTAAAAAGCGTAAAACAGTAATTGAAAACGGTGAGGAAGCCGTCTATAAAGAA
>CALYSH010000287.1 GCA_945485625.1 uncultured Lachnospiraceae bacterium
GCTTGATCTCTCTCAGGGAAACGATACTGCGGAAGGCCCATTCCCGGATATCCTCTTCGTTCCTGTGTACCTTCTTTTCGCTCCCAGAAGCAAGTTCAATTTTGCGGATGCCGTCCACAAGACGGTATAAATCTTCAAAATCAATGGAAACGCTCTGATCCGGTCCCGGTGTCTGTTTGCTTAAAATGACGTGTTTTTCTATGATTTTAGCCCCTAAGGCAACTGCCGCATAACAGGTATATAAATCCGGTGTATGGTCAGAATGGCCGATTACTGCTTTAGGGAAGGCCGCCTTCATCTTTCCGATAACGTTTAAGTTTACATCCTCGTATTTGGGAGGATATTCAGAAAGGCAGTTAGTGAGGGCAAACTCCACTCCCGTTTCTATAAGAGTGTCATAGGTTCTCTTGATTTCCTCCATCGTGGACATACCCGTAGAAACAATCATGGGCTTGCCCAGTTCAGCAATCTTTTTCAGGGTGGGAATATCCGTCATCTCACCGGAACCGATTTTAAATGCCGGAACCCCTATCTCATTTAATTCATAGGCAGCCTTCAGGCTGAAGGGAGTGCATAAATACAGAATGCCTATTTCCTTACAATAGTTCATCAATTCCATATGCTGATCCAGGGTCAGTGCATGCAGCTTTAGAAAATCATACAAGGGGATGTCAAAGTTAGAGGACATGGGAACATCCTTCAGCATTTCTTCATCCGGCAAATGATGCTGAAACTTAATACAGTCCGCTCCTGCCAGCTTCGCCTGGCGGCACATCTCCTTTGCCGCTTCCATATTTCCCATATGGTTGTCGCAGCCTTCTGCAATAATAAAGGTTTTACAGCCTTCTCCCAATGTTACCTGATCAAGTCGCATTGTCTTCATCCCTGTTCCTCTCTTTCTTTAACAACAAGCTCTCCGCTAATGCAATATCTGAAAATTCATTTATGTCCACTGCTTCGACGGTATCAATTACATACCCGTTCACCCGGTATCCTAATACAAAATTTGTCTCCAGTAAGCTGTCTCTGGCAGTTACATAAATTGCACTATTTTCCACATACAATGGATTCCGTTCCTGTCTTCTCCTCGGCGCATCAGGAAATAATCTTCCAAAGCTTCCGTCTGGCTTTTGAATCCAGAAATCGCTCCTATCCTCTGAGAGCGTTAAAAGTGCATCATAGGTTTCCCTATCCCTTTCAAACACTCTCAAAAAATCCTGGATTGTCTTACTTTTGCGTAAAGGAGAAGTAGGCTGTAAAGTTACTACGGCATCATACCGGGTATTATACTTTTCTTCCATATAATGCAAGGCATGAATTAACGCTGCTTCTGTTTTTGCCGTATCCCCGGATATCTCCTCGGGGCGCTTTACCAGCTTTACCTCTTCGTATCGGGAGGCTGTCTCAGCAATCAGCGCGTCGTCCGTGCTGACCACCAAATCCCCTTCATATTCTACTTCAAGCATACTCTCTATCGCATACTCCAACAAAGGCTTTCCTGCCACCTCATATATATTCTTATGAGGAATACCCTTTGCTCCTCCCCTTGCAGGTATAACCACCAAATATCTCATCCTTTCCTCCATTCCAAAGCACCTTACCGCCATTTTAACATTGCTTATCCATTATAGCATAGCTTAAAAATCTGGTTATTTCAATTCAATTACGATATAATCGCCATTTCCCCTGATGATATGATACATGGTATCCTTTAAAACCGGTAAATCCATATCTATATCTTCATCCAAAGTGTTCCCAGCACATGGTAAATTAAAGTAATTTAAAAGATAATATTCCCCCCAGAAGCCCTCACTGAAGCCGGTAAAAACGGTTCGCTTCAGCATGGGATAGGTCTTTGCCATATTCATGTTTACCGGTGCAAGGCCAATATCCCCGATAACTTGAATTTTTTCTTTTCATCAGTATTCATCACTTCCAAGCTATTTAAATCGCCTGCCACTAATCCTACTCTGTAATTAATATAGGGAAACGCTGATTAATTAACCTTATTTTCAGCATTATTCCTATTTATCAACTTTTTATAAAACCAAGAGGATTTTGACCTTGTATACATGCTATTTCCTCTTCTTATTTATCCTTTTTTGAGGACATTTCCTCAAAATGGGCGCAGTTATACTGTGCACCCGATAAAATCCTTTGTTCTGCCAGCCCTGCTACACATTATCAGATTTGCACTGGCAAATAACATATGGAATCGATGCATGTTTTTTGCGATTCCACGATATACAACCTTTGCGTATCCCATCTGCTTCTTTACAATGAGAAACGGATGTTCAACTTTACAGCGGACTGCGGACTTTTCATGTTCCATTTTTTTGTCCCAGTTAAGGCCCTTGAAATCATTCGCCATTTTGAGACTGGAAGGACGTTTATTTACTCGAAACTCAATCTTGGATTTCTTCTCGTCATCCTTTATTCCAGGTTGATTAGCAGCACCAAGATAACCGGAGTCACCGTATACGACTTCATCCTCTTCTCTGATCAGCTTTGCTGTTTCTGTAACATCATGCCTATTTGCAGAGGTACCGGTTATGGTGTGAACATATCCACTTCCTGCATCAACTCCGGCATGTACCTTCATTCCGAAGTACCATTCATTACCCTTCTTTGTCTGATGCATTTCAGGATCACGCCTGCCCTCCTGGTTCTTAGTGGATTTGGGTGCTGCTATAAGGCTGGCGTCAACAATCGTGCCACCATGCATCATAAGACCGGCTTTATCCAGACGATTGGTGACATCCGCAAAAATTTTCTCGCCAAGCTTATTTGCTTCAAGCATATGTCTGAACTTAAGCAGGGTAGTTGCATCCGGTACTTGTTGTTCATGGAAATCGATATGCATAAAGGAACGCATGGCGTAACTGTCGTAGATAGAATCCTCGATTCCTTCATCGGACAGATTAAACCAAATCTGCATGAGAT
>CALYSH010000288.1 GCA_945485625.1 uncultured Lachnospiraceae bacterium
CGCCGGAACAAACCCTGTATCCTTCGTTAATTGCTCTATGTCTGCCTGCAAATGCATTACTTGTTTCGGTCCATAGGGAATTGCTCCAAAACCAAGTGCAGCGTCAGGATTAACTACTGCACGAATCTCCTCGATGTATTCTGCCAACGGTCGTACCTGTCCACTTCCAAGCACGTAGACTTTTCCATCTACACCGCTTTCTCCAATCAGGTAAAAAGCTCGTGCTGCATCATCACTGTACAGATAATCCCACATCTGCTCCCCTTTTGTAAGCTGGGGAATCTGGTTGTTCTTCAGCTTGTGAATGGTGGACATGACCATACTTTGCGCACCGTCATTGGGACCATATACACTTAGTATTCTGACCCAGTTATGCTCCATCCCCATCTGATGGGCCTGTTCTCTCGTCATATGACCTGCACAGAGCTTTGCGATTCCGTAGCCCATTTCAGGAAAAGTAGGAGTATCTGCCCGCAGCATTCCTTCTACTCGCCCATACTCCGCCTGGGAACCTGCTCCGATAAACTTTTTGCACCCAAATCGTTTCGCCGCTCCCACTGCGTCCAGAGCATATCTCACATTTTCATTCTGCAGATACATATCATTTCTCGCTGCGCCGGTTGTTCCATCCCAGGCAAAATGATAAAATACATCATACTCTTTTCCGGTATCATTCACCACAGACGCCATCTGATCCAAAGAACAATACTTCAATGTCACCAGCGGATGCTTCGGAATCTGTTCATTTCTCGCAGAACCTTTTCTGCAAAATACAAGAATCTCCACTTCATTGCGAATCAGTTCACGGATCAAAGCAGTTCCGATTGCACCGGTTGCACCTGTTACAATTGCTCTCTTCATTATCGCTATTCTCTCCACAGATAATATTGTCAACCAGAAAATATCTCATCCAATTGGCAATATGGTTTTCCTCTATACTTCCGGCATAAGCGGAATGAACATCTGCCGCTCCAACTCTTCGCGGGGCAAGAATGGTGCTAAATCCTCAAGAGGAGGACTCACCAGGGTACCATCCTCTAGTCTCTTCGTACTGCTCTTAGGCTCCCATACCTGCGCAGTATCGGTAAAGATCTCTGTAAACACGGGACCATCCAGTTTCAAAACGGTATCCACAACCTCTTTCATCTCTGCATTGCTATGCGCAGAGTAATAGCGATATCCAAACGCCTCCGCAAGCTTCTGGAAATCAGGGAAGCCCAGATCTCCGGATTCCTCTCCAATACCGACAAAATTCTTATTGAACAAGTTAGTCTGAGTAATCCGAATAGAATGGTATCCATTGTTATTGATCAAAAAAATCTTAATGGGCAGGTTGTTCGTCAAAACCGTCTGTAATTCCTGAAGGTTCATCATGATACTTCCGTCTCCCTCCAGACAGATCGTATTTCGCCTACCGCCACCGATACAGGTACCGATAGCAGCAGGCAAACCATAACCCATACTTGCAATGGCACTGTTGTTTGCCATACGGCTTCCCTTCTGAATCACATAAGCCTGATTTCCAACGACACAGCAGGCTCCATTTGAAACAGCGGTAAGACTATTTTCGGGAAGCTGACTGCTTAAATAACGAATAAAGGCATATACATTCGCCGTAGAGCCATTCTCTTCCCACTGACGAGGAAGCACTGCAGGATACTCTTTCTTCCAGCGAAGGCAGGTCTCATTCCAGATTCCGCCTGCATAGACAAGACCCTTGGCCGCAGCATCCAGTCTTTCCAGAAAATCCTTGGCATCTGCCCAAATCGGCATTTCCACGTGCAGAGTAGGCTTCTTTAACTCTGCTTGGTCAATATCGACCATGATGACCTCTGCAGCACGTGCCCAGGTCTTCCAGTTATATCCAACCTGACGGATGGAGATACGAGTACCTACCGCTAAAATCAAATCTGCATTCTGAATCGCCCAGTTGCCGGGACGATCACCCATATTCCCGGCACGGCCACAATACAGAGGACTATCATCTTCAATCAGATCAACCGCATTCCAATAAGTGACAATCGGAATATTCAATTTCTCGGCAACAGAACGGAATGCCTCATATCCGCCGGACAAACGAATGCCATACCCCGCATGAAATACCGGACGCTTTGCATTCTTAATTTTCTCCAACACCGCTTGAACTGTTGCCTCATCAACAGCGGGCGGAAGAAGCTTATCATCCTCAGTCGGATCATATCCTTCCAATTCCTCTGTCTCAATATATCCGCCTTGGTAATTTACCGGAATATCGATCCAGACAGGGCCGGGACGACCGGTTGTTGCCAAGTGCCATGCCCTCTCCAGGTGATAACGAATCGTCTTGGGATCTTCGATCATCACAGCATACTTTGTCATCGGAGCGACAGATTTCACAATATCATACTCCTGATCTCCCATAGCCCTCAAGGGTGTTCCGGTGTATTGCAGTGCATAACGAGCAGTCGTATCATAACGAACCTGCCCGCTGATAATGAACATAGGGATGGAGTCTAACCATCCACCGACAACACCGGTCAATGCATTGGTGCCCCCCGGACCGGTAGTCACACACACCGCTGCGATTTTATTTTCAAGTCTTGCATAGGCCTCTGCAGCGATAGCACAGGCCTGCTCGTGATGATTGTAAGTCACTTTCAAACCATCCTTATGACCCAACGCATCGTTTAGATGCATTGCACCGCCGCCTACGACACTGAAAACATCACTCACTCCATGCTTGACAAAAAAATCTGCCACATAATCTGCCAATCTGATCTTCACAGTCTATCCCCCTGCTTAAATAAGTATCTCATAGTGTGAGAACACTTGAATAATGTACTGTATTCCACATATCACCTGATATAGGAATATTCCTACAGAAACGAATCTTCTCCATCTGGCATAGCGCTATTTTAATGCACAAACCATTGCAATCACGGTAG
>CALYSH010000289.1 GCA_945485625.1 uncultured Lachnospiraceae bacterium
TTTCCCAGCATGCGCCCTTGTCCGCAGGAATTGAGAAGAGTGCCATTGATGAGAAGTATTATGACCCACCGCTTATCAATATCATTAAGTTCGCCTGTCATGCCTGCCCGGAGAAACGTACCATGGTGACCAATGGCTGTCAGGGTGGTGCCGGAGCCATCAGTACCGTACAGACTGCTTCCAAAGCATTGGATAAGCAAAAAGAGGAGTCCGCATTGAAGAATTGTTCTGAAACCGGATATGCGGCTTATCTGGAGATGATAGCAGAAGACAGAAAAGGAAACCAAATAGAATGAAACAACTTACCACAAAACAAATTGCTGTAACAGGTATTTTTTTGGCCCTGGCGATTTGCAGTCAGTTTTTTAAGAATGTCTCCGTATTTCTGACCGGAAGTATCATCAACTTGTTACTACTCCTGACGGTCTATTATGCGGGACTTGGATGTGCATTGTTGCTTGGTGTGATTACGCCATTGACCTCTTTTTTGATTACCGGCTCACCTTTGATTGCAGCGGTTCCCCTGATTCTGCCCGGGATTATGCTGGGGAATGCGGTGTATTGCCTGGGATTTTGTTTTCTGGTACGTTTGTTTCACAAGGGTACCGGACACAGTCCCATACTGGTTATCACGGTGAGACTGCTTGCCGTAGGCTTTGCTTCCCTCGTGAAAGCCGGAGTAATGGCACTCTGTATTGTTAAGCTGCTGATTCGAATGTTTGGCACGAATCTCCCGGAGAAGCTGGTGAATGTGGCAAAGGTGCAGTTCTCCGTAGTGCAGCTGATTACGGCCTGTATTGGTGGAGGGCTGGCCTCTGTACTGATGGTGCGTATCAAAAAGGAGGCGTTGGAAAAGTCTGTTTGAATACATGCATTCACTGAATGTATGTTTGCATGGTTCTGAATTGTTACAAAAAATCATTGAAATTATGAAAGATATATGATATGATGTTATCCGGTTGTTAAACTGCGCTTAAGCAGTAGGGACATTTCGTTCGAGAAAGGCTTGGGTTATTGAAATGGATGCATTAAGAATTGTTTTAACGGTTTTGTTTATAATAGTATGTGTATTGCTTGTAGTGGTCGTACTGATGCAGGAGGGCAAACAACAGGGACTTGGTTCCATCGGCGGTGCGTCTGAGAGCTATTGGGGCAGGAACAAAGGCAGATCGATGGAAGGCTTTTTGCCGAAGATCACAAAGCTTCTGGCATTTCTGTTTTTGGTTTTGGCTGCGGTACTGAATTTGAAAATGTTTAGCTGACATTGGGACACTCTTGCAAAAGGGTGTCTTTCTTTTTATAGGAGTATAAAAATGAGTATACGGGAAGAGAGAAAAAAGAAAATATGTGACCTGATGGAGGATGCGTTCTATGTTCCTATGAAGGAGAAGGAGCTGGCGATTCTGATGCAGGTGGCACCTGAAGAACGGGAGGAGTTCAAATGTATTCTGAACGAGCTTCTTTCGGAAGGAAAGCTGATGATTACAAGGAGGGGAAAGTATCAGAAGGCGGAGGCCAATGTGCTGACCGGTACCTTCCTTGGCAATATGAAGGGCTTCGGTTTCGTGGAAGTGGAAGGCGCGGAGGAGGATTTCTTTGTTTCCGAGAAGGATACCCTGGGAGCCTTCCACAAGGATACCGTGGAAATCGTACCAATACCGTCCAGAGGCGGGAAACGCAAGGAAGCTAAGGTAATTCGAATCGTTGCACATGACATCACCACCCTTGTGGGAACCTATGATCCGGTTCCGGGGAAAGGGTATGGTTTTGTTATTCCGGACAATCAAAAGTTATCCTCGGATATTTTTGTATCCAAAGAGAACGCTAAGGGTGCTGTTTCCGGGCATAAGGTTGTAGTGGAGATTATGGATTACGGCAACGGCAGGAAGAGCCCGGAAGGAAGAATTACCGAAATCATCGGCCACATCAATGACCCCGGTGTGGATATTATGTCCATTGTGAAGGGGTTCGAGCTTCCGGTGGAGTTTAGTGAACGGGTGATGAACCAGGTGGAGAATGTAGCCAAGCCGGTTTCTGCCGGGGATGTGCAGGGGAGACTGGATCTGCGCGGGCTGCAGATGGTGACCATTGACGGAGAGGATGCCAAGGATCTGGATGATGCGGTGAGCCTGGATTTTGATGGGGAAATCTATCATCTGGGCGTGCATATTGCGGATGTGAGCAATTATGTGCAGGAGAATTCTGCCCTGGATCGTGAGGCAAAAAAACGGGGCACCAGCGTGTATCTGGTGGACCGGGTGATTCCCATGCTGCCCCATGCCCTTTCCAACGGAATCTGTTCCCTGAATGCGGGGGAGGACAGGCTTGCTCTAAGCTGTCTGATGAGTATAAATTCCCGGGGACAGATCATAGATTATGATATCCGTGAAACCGTGATTCGTGTGGATGAGCGGATGAGTTATACCGCGGTGAAGAATATTCTGGAGCAGGAGAGTATTGTGGAGACCGATCCGGACTATGCAAGGTATGCCGGTTTGGTGCCTATGTTTGTTCTGATGAAGGAGCTTTCCGCCATTCTTCGAAAAAAGAGGAAGGAAAGAGGTTCTATTGATTTTGACTTGCCGGAATGCAAGATTTTGCTGGATAAAGAGGGAAATCCTCTGGAGATCAAGCCCTACGAGCGGAATGTGGCTACCAATCTGATAGAGGATTTCATGCTGGCGGCCAACGAGACGGTGGCACAGCATTTCTACTGGCTGGAGGTTCCCTTTGTGTATCGTGTACATGGTGTGCCGGACGGGGATCGTATGAAGCAGCTGGTGTTGCTTTTGCAGAACATGGGTTATTATATGAAGACGGTGGGACGAAAGGGGCAGAAGACCGGCAGGGAGTAAATTCATCCCAAGGAAGTTCAGAAATTAATAGAAAAGATTGCGGGAACACCCTAGGAAACCATG
>CALYSH010000290.1 GCA_945485625.1 uncultured Lachnospiraceae bacterium
TATTATTATTCAACTAAAGGAGAAGATTGCATAATGGGAGAAAACAAACGGAAAAAAGGTGAGCCGATAGAAAGTAAACAGATTTTTAAGATAATGATATATCTTACATATATTGTTTCATCCGTTTATTTGCTAAAGAATATCATTGGAAAAAGTCTGATTGGCGGGGTAACAATAGGGGTAAGCCTGTTGTTTTTTTCGGGTATTTTATTCTACATGAAAAAGAAGGAAATGAAAGAGGAGGTACAGCAGTTTGTTGCTTCCATATGTCTTGTTTTCCTTGTATTTATAATTTCCTTAAATAGCGGGGACTTTTACAGTGATGATTTTCCGCTGTATTTGGCTGTCATGGGACTTACCGGTTTATATTTGAGACCGAATTATACCAAGACACAGACGATGCTGATTACAGTTCTTCTTGTGATTCAATATTTCGTACATCCGGAAAAAGCAGACAGCATGAGTCAGTTTTTCCTTTGTACTGCTACCTTTGTGCTGGCAGGCTGGTTATTCTGTTTGACCATAAAGAGAGGGCATGCATTCATATTGAAAAGCTACGAGAGAGCTGAGGCTGCAGAAGAACTGTTGAAGTCCATGTCTATCATGGGCGATGAATTGGAACAGAATTTTGTAAAATCTTCTAAGCGAATTGAGAAGCTGCAGGATGCGGATGTCCGGCTAAGCGATAACGCAAGAGAACTGGAAGTGAGTTCAAAAAATATTGCATCTGTGGCAAGAGAGGTAGAAGATACCTGTGATAGTGTTCAAAGCAGAATTCAGGTTACAGGGGAACAGATCAATACCTTAAATGGCGGAGTAAAGACTGTTGAAACAGCCCTGGCCGACAATACCAGAAATATGGAAGAGGTCAGTCGCCAGATGGATAAATTGAAGCATACCATGCAGGAGACCAATGCGGTCTTTCAGATTCTGGAAGAGCGAATGGACGAGATTTCCAAGGTTACTGAGCAGTTAAACAGTATATCCAACAGCACTACAATGTTATCCCTGAATGCTTCCATAGAAGCAGCGAGGGCCGGACAGGCAGGTGCGGGCTTTGCGGTTGTTGCATCAAAGGTAAAGGATTTAGCAGTGGATAGCAGCAAGTGCTCCGTTCGGGTGGTTGAAGTGATTCATGCTATGCATGAGCAGATTCAGATGACGACCGATCAATTTGGTGAGAGTGAGAAGGCGATTGATGTATCCATCGTAGCTTTGGATGAACTGAAGAGTGGCTTTGAACGATTGACGAAGCAGTTTGATTCCTTATATGGCAACATTGAAGAGCAGAATGAAAATGTAAATAAGGTGGAATCAATCTTCAGGGAGCTGAAGGACAGAATTGGCAATATGAGTTCGTATACGGAGAAAAATCAGATATCTGTGGATGCAATTTCGGAGGCAATGGGTGTATATAAGGAGAATATGAGTGAGGTAATTGATGATTCCAGACACATCCATGAGCTTTCTGAATCCATGTTAGGATTGTCGAAGAACAAATAGATTCGGTATGTTTGAATGGCAGGGCAGGAACATTGTTTGTTATGCCCTGTTATCAATATATACGGGAAAAGGAGATATGAGATGGAAAAAATAGCCAGCTTTACAATTGATCATTTGAAACTGAAACCCGGTGTATATGTATCCCGTAGGGACAGGGTAGGGGCTGAGACCATTACCACATTTGATCTTCGCATGACCAGCCCAAATGAGGAGCCGGTAATGAATACTGCGGAGATACACACCATAGAGCATCTGGGGGCAACTTTCTTGCGCAATCATCCTGTATACAAGGACAAGACTATTTATTTCGGACCTATGGGTTGTCGTACCGGTTTCTATTTGTTGCTGGCCGGAGAATTGGAATCGGAGGATATCGTTCCTTTGATGGTGGAAATGTTTGAGTTTATTCGGGATTTTCATGATGAGGTGCCCGGTGCATCCCCCAAGGATTGCGGAAATTATCTGGATATGAACCTGGGAATGGCTAACTTCCTTGCAGATCGCTATCTGAAAAATGTTCTTTATGACATCAGAAAGGATCGTCTTGTTTATCCGGAATAGCCGTAGAATAACACATGTTTGAAAGGAATTGGTATTATGAGCAGGATAGGAATCATCGGAGCCATGGAGCTGGAGGTTGAGGAATTAAAGTCCTGTCTTTCCCTGAGTAAGGTGACTGAGAAAGCAGGTATGGAATTCTTTGAGGGAAGCCTGAACGGTGCAGAGGTTGTAGTGGTTCGTTGTGGAATCGGCAAGGTGAATGCTGCACTCTGCGTTCAGATTTTGGCGGATTTATTTGAGGTGACACATATTATTAATACGGGTGTAGCCGGTTCATTAAATGCGGCATTGGATATTGGTGATATTTTGGTGTCCAGGGATGCCCTGCACCATGATATGGATGTAAGTGCGTTGGGGTATGAGCCCGGCATTGTTCCCCAGATGGATACCAGTGTTTTTAAAGCGGATGAAGGAATGGTGGAGTCAGCACTTGAGATCTGTAAGGAAGTGAATCCGGATATTCATGTTATGAGTGGACGTGTAGTGAGCGGGGATTGTTTTGTGGCAGGGAAGGAGATTAAGAATCGATTGATTTCCTCTTTTCAAGGAGATTGTGCTGAAATGGAGGGAGCCGCCATCGCTCATGGTGCATACCTGAATCATTTACCTTTTGTGATTATTCGTGCGATTTCGGATAAGGCAGATGACAGTGCTGAGATGGATTATCCCACATTTGAATGTGCTGCTGCAAAGCATTGCGCAAGATTAGTAAAAGCATTGGTGACTCGTGTATGATGAAAGAACTGATGGAAATTATCATTCATTGCCAACCCGGTGTATATGTGCAGGGAAAGCATAAGGGTATCTGTATGATTCCTTTTACCGGTGAGACATCAGGTCCTT
>CALYSH010000291.1 GCA_945485625.1 uncultured Lachnospiraceae bacterium
GAAAGGAATTATGAAAGTGCAATAGATTTCATCCTGAATCAGGATTTCTTGTTATGATAGATACAAGGATGCAGACGGTTGTATACAGCCGTTCTGAGCGATTTATCAGAGTATTACCGCTTTCGGTGTATGCAATTCTTGGTGAAAATGGAGTACCGTAAGCTCTCGGAACTGCAGACGCACCACTCCAGGTTGCTGCTATATTTTTAGAAAAACCCATGGAAAAACGAGCAGGATGTGGTAAAATATACTTCGAAAACGTGAAATAAAGGAGAGAAAGAAATGGCGTGGTATGATGAAGCGGTCTTTTATCACATTTATCCCCTGGGGCTTACAGGTGCACCAAAGCAAAATACGTATGGGGAGCCGGTACATCGTCTGAACACTTTGCTTCCCTGGATTGGGCATATTAAGGAGATCGGCTGCAATGCAATTTACATTGGTCCTCTTTTTGAGTCGGTTGGGCATGGATATGAGACAACGGATTATAAAAAGCTGGACACCAGACTCGGAACGAATGAGGATCTGACTCATTTTGTCGCAGAATGTCACAAACAGGGAATCCGGGTGATATTGGACGGTGTGTTTAATCATACAGGCCGTGATTTTTTTGCGTTTCAGGATATTCAGAAGAATCGAGAGAATTCACAGTATAAAGATTGGTATTGCGATGTGAATTTCTGGGGTAATAATTCTTATAATGATGGATTTTCCTATGCAAACTGGGGCGGATATGACCTTTTGGCGAAGCTGAATCAAAGAAATCCTGCGGTGAAGGACTATATTTGTGATGTGGTGAGATTCTGGGTGAGAGAGTTTGATATTGACGGAATCCGCCTGGATGCCGCTGATGTGATGGATTTCGAATATATGAAAGCCCTGAGAAATGTGGCGAATGAGGTGAAGCAGGATTTTTGGCTGATGGGCGAGGTGATTCATGGAAATTACGCAAGATGGGCCAATGACGGAACACTGCATTCCGTTACGAACTATATGCTTCATAAAGC
Organism: uncultured Lachnospiraceae bacterium; assembly: GCA_945485625.1. GTDB lineage: Bacteria > Bacillota > Clostridia > Lachnospirales > Lachnospiraceae > Acetatifactor. Next base: position 1,008 of record CALYSH010000291.1, read on the forward strand.
GCTGTATTCCGCTCACAATGACCACAACTATTTTGAAGTGGCCCATACCATTCAATATGTGAACAACATGATTGGAAATCATTTGAAATTATATACCTTTGTTGACAATCATGATGTGGAACGTATCTATACAAAGCTGAACAATAAGGCACATTTTGTGCCGGTTCATATCATGCTTTACACATTGCCCGGAATTCCGTCTCTTTATTATGGCTCAGAGTTTGGCATAGAAGGGCGCAAGGAACGGCATTCGGATGATTCCATAAGACCGGCGCTGAATTATGACGATTATAAAGATGCAATACACACGAATCCATATACGCAGTTAATTGCAGCCCTTGGAAAACTGCGCCGGAATATTAAAGCGCTCTGCTATGGTGATTATAAGCAGTTGGAATTGCAAACAACGCATTTCGCATATGCCAGAATTTTGGATGGAACAAGTGTGATTACGACGGTCAATAACAGCGATGTCGAAGTCTCTATGAATCCGGAAGCAGGGACGACACAAGCGCGGGAATATGTGGGTGTATTGACCGGCAGAAGAGTCACTGTAAATGGCGGAAGAATTCAGGTGACGGTTGCTCCAAACTCAGGAGAGATATGGATCCCGGAAGAGCTTATGAGTGAAAGTCTTGCGCCCATAAAGACGGAGGAAGTGACTGCTCCGGTGAAGAACGAGACTCCGGTTGATGAGGCGATCCCTACGCTGGAGGAGCCTACGGTGAGCGAGGAGTTTGCGGCTCAGAGCGAGCCTGCGGCGAGTCAGGTGACCCCGTTACAGGAGGAGCCTTCGGTTGGTGAAGCTGCTCCGGATAAGGTCGTTGTTGACTGGTCCAAACCTTTCGAGGAGATGACTGTGGCAGAGCTGCAGGAGGCAATACTGGAAAAAATGAGAGGCAACGGACCGGTAACAGACTATATGCTGAAAACGGTCAGAGAAAATACCCATCATGGATCGCTGGTGAATTGGGTGAAGAGTTTTCGATGACGGGTCAGCTGGCAGGTGCAGGCGAAGCCTGTTCATTGAGAGCGGCAAAGGACGCTCACGGGCTGCACCTGCTTGCTGTGAAGAGATTGTGGAAAATTAAAGTGAACAAGACGTTAGAAGCAAAACTACATAGAAACATTTTTTTGGACTATTTTCATACCTTTATTACTAATCTGAACATGCAGAGTTCTATCTGGGTGCTCTATCTGGCCTACTGCGGGATGAGTCTGGCTCAGATCGGTCTGTTGGAGGGGGTCTACCACATCACCAGTATGATCTTTGAGATTCCTTCCGGGGCGCTTGCAGATCTTCTGGGCAGAAAGAAGAGTATGGCAGTCAGCAAGACCTGTATCGCAATATCCTGCCTGATCATGCTGTATTCCAGAAGCTTCTGGCTGTTTGCCTTAAGCTTCTTTATCCAGGCACTGGGCAATAACTTCAATTCCGGCTCGGAGGAAGCACTCGTCTATGACAGTATGAAGGCCATCGGGGAGGAGGAGAAATACATCACTGTCTGCGGTCGGCTGAACATTCTCATCGAGGTGGCTCAGGGGATTGCAACTGTTGCCGGCGGTGTGCTGGCTGAATACTCCTTTTATTGGTGTTACTTTGCATCGCTGGTGATCGCATTGTTGGCATTTCTCCCTGTGTTCGGCATGACGGAGGCTCCCTTTGAAAAACAGCAGTCTGTCGGAAACAGCATATGGGAAATGCTGAAGGACCATTTTGAGACCAGTATCGGAGTTTTGAAAAAGGACTTGCGGATTTTGCGGATTGTAGTATACTTTTCTGCAGTGTTTGCAGCACAGACACTGTTGTTTTTCTATGGGCAGCAGTACTTCTTTGATCTGGGCTGCAACAAGATCCGCATCAGCCTCATTATGCTGCAGTA
>CALYSH010000292.1 GCA_945485625.1 uncultured Lachnospiraceae bacterium
TCCATCTTCTTCATTGAAGATAAACGCATAACGCACCAGTGCAGAATCAGCGAACTATCCAGATATGATGATAGGATGTTCAATATTCGCAAAGAGATATACCACGGCAACGGCGATTTCAGGGGTCTAAATCTTTTCGTATACGATGCTGATTATGATTGGTATGCAGTACATTACCAGAGTAATGGCAAATTGATAATGGGTAAATGCTATGTTTGTGCAAATCAATACCATATTTAGAATCAATACAATTCGTTGTAATTTATCGTTGTTACTCTTTCGTATGACAAAGTCACTGACCAGAATCAGCAATAAATCTATTACAGTGGGCAAAATCAAATATCGAATCAGCTTCCACTGAATGGTGTCGGGCCCATACCCCTGGGAGCGGGTGACATAAAGAAGTATGTTGTCCACAACTTCGGTAACGAATATAATGATTGAAATGATAATCTGACTTTTCAGAATGGTGCGGTTCCATTTCTGATAGTCTATCTGTGCAATGTTACTTTCCACGAAAGGTACCTCTTTTTTATCATATAGGAATCTGAAATTGCTTTTAAGTATATGATGTGATACCAGGGTCAAAAGGTCAAATAGGCGTTTGAGCTTGCACATATGAGCAAGCTCATGTGTGTAAAGACCTCTTAACCCAGTGTAATCAGTATATCATGTGCAAGACCGGCACATGATCGACATTCGCCGTTCGCCAATCATGCAAGCATGTTGGCTCTCTTGCGCTCATTATATCATATAACTGTTTATATGGCAATCATTCCCAAAACTCAAGCGCAGATTAGCCGCAGGTATATTCCCAAAACTCAAGTTGACAGGTATGCTTTGTGCTCTATGGAACAGCGGTTGAAAAAGGAATTCGGAAAATATTGTTTTAAGATGGTTTTTGACGTATAATAGGTACAAATTTTCTGATACAATGATACAAAAAGGAAGACTTGATAATATGATGAAATACCGAAAAAATAAGCGATGGAGTTTGCTGATGTTGTTTTTGCTCCTCCCGGTGCTACTGTGTGCCTGCCTGTCGGAAGAACTTCCGGGAGATGCCCGGACAGAGGGCAGTGAAGAGAGCGTTGTGTTGGATGACGGGACGGAAGATAACAGGAGGGAGGAGACTTCGCCGGCAGAGCCGATGGAGCTTCATTTTATTGATGTGGGGCAGGGTGATAGCACATTGATTATCAATGGGAAGCATGCCATGATGATTGATGCCGGAGATAATGCGCATGGGGTGGCTCTGCAGTTATATCTCCAGAAGCTGGGTATCAAACAGCTGGACTACATGGTACTGACCCATCCGGACAGTGACCATATCGGTGGGGCAGATGTACTTCTATACAAGCTGGAAGTGAAGAAGGTTCTTATGGAGGATGACAGGAAGGAAAATGATACGTACCGGGATGTCTTGGATGCTTTGGAGTATCGGGATTTGTCCTATGAGGTTCCGAAACCGGGCGAAATTTATGAATTGGGGGATGCAAGATTTACAATTGTTGCACCCAACAATTCCTATGAAAAAGGAAATAATCATTCCATTGCTCTGGTGCTTGAAAAGGGAGGCAAACGTTTCCTGTTTACCGGGGGCTGCAAGGAAGCGGCGGAAACGGATATGTTGGAAAACGGTTTGGATTTGACGGCTGATGTGTATCATGTGGCTCATCATGGTACCCGATATGCTTCTTCCGCAGATTTTCTGGACCGTGTGAAGCCGGCGGCAGCAGTGTTGAGCTGTGCCATGGGAAATGAGTATGGATATCCCCATCAGGGGACACTGAACCGCCTGCGGGAACGTGATATCTGTCTTTATCGTACAGACGAGCAGGGAAGCATTGTGGCAACCTGTGACGGGAAAGAGATAATCTGGAGTGTACCTGCTTCTGAAACCTGGCAGGGTGGGGAGGACAGAAGAAACAGTGTGAAGGTGACCGCGCCGGAGGTGGAGCCGGATTCCGGCATCTGCATTGTGAATAAGAAAAGCGGAACCATTCATTCTGCAGATTGTGAGAGTCTCCCGGCTTTATCCAATCAGGTAGTGTTTTCTACCGTGGAAGAGGCGGAGGATGCCGGATATCACAAGTTATGCGGTTATTGTATTTTGGAGAAGGAATAATATTTGTAGAATAGCAGGGAGGTTGGGATATGCCCGGAACTGTTCTTACTTATCTGGATAAATTTGGTAACATTTCCTTTTCGGAGCATCCCTTAAACGATGTGGACAGTCTGATTCTCAGTCAGTTTTCGTATCTGAAGTTTGACGGGATGGTACCGGTACTGGGGGAAGGAAAGCCGGCGGTTTGTATGGATGACCTGGTAAACCATCCGGATTTTGAGAGACTGTTTGCAGATGAACGCTTCGAAAAGGATAATCGCGCCATGTTTCAACGAATGGTGAACTCTACCCGGTATCATGGGATGAAGATGAACTTTTTTGTGAATGTGGTGGAGAAGGAGTGGGAAACACAATTTTCTGCCATTACCTTTTTTCTGGATGACGGAAGTATTTATGTGGCATTCCGTGGCACGGATGAAACGCTGGTGGGCTGGAAGGAAGATTTTAATATGGCTTTTCTGTCACCGGTTCCGGGGCAGAAATTCAGTGAAAGATATCTGACAGAGGTGGCTGAGCTTTTCGACGGACCCTTTTATGTGGGAGGTCATTCGAAGGGCGGAAATCTGGCGGTATACAGTGCCATGTGTGCGAAGGAAGCTATTCAGGACCGCATCATTAAGGTGTATTGCATGGATGGCCCCGGATTTCGAGAGGAAGTGCTTAAGGAGAAGCATTATGAACGAATTGCTCCTAAGGTTGAGAAATTATTGCCCCATTCTTCCGTAGTAGGTATGTTATTGCAGCGGGATACCAATTAT
>CALYSH010000293.1 GCA_945485625.1 uncultured Lachnospiraceae bacterium
GATGAAATTCAGGAAGTTGCAAACTGGGAGAAGTGTATCAATTCCCTGCGCGTTGCCCTGGATTGCGATATTTATATCACAGGCTCCAATGCCAAGCTTCTTTCCGGCGAACTGGCCACCTATTTAGGTGGGCGTTATGTCGAGTTTGTCATCTATCCATTCTCTTTTTCCGAGTTTCTCGAACTGTATCTGCCAATCTTCCCCCAGAGTTCTATTCAGCAATGCTTCCAAAAGTACCTGGTCACCGGAGGTATGCCATACCTTTCCAATTTGCAGTATGCAGATGAGCCGTCCCACCAGTATCTGACGGACTTATTTAACTCCGTAATGCTCAAGGATATTGTGAAGCGCAACAAAGTGCGTGATGTGGATCTGCTGGAGCGGATTCTTGCCTTTGTAACAGCGAACGTGGGAACGACCTTCTCGGCAACATCGTTATCAAAGTTCTTAAAAAGCGAACGTCGAACCGTTGCGCCGGAAACAATCTTGAACTATATAAAATACTGCTGCGACGCATACCTCTTCTATCAGGTAAAACGGCAGGATTTACAAGGCAAGCAGCTTCTCGCCACAAATGAAAAATACTACATTGCGGATCAAGGCATCCGGGAAGCCGTGTTTGGCGGCAATATGCGCGATATCAATCTGATTCTGGAAAATATCGTTTTCATGGAACTGCTGCGTCGGGGCTATTCCGTAACGGTAGGAAAAACAGGTAATAAAGAAGTGGATTTCATTTGCGACAAACGCGGAGAAAGGATCTATATTCAGGTCGCCTATCTGCTGGCTTCGGAAGAAACAATCCATCGTGAGTTTGATGTATATGACAGTATTCGGGATCACTATCCCAAATATGTTGTTTCTTTGGATGAGTTCGATATGAGCCGAAATGGAATAAGGCACAGGAACATCAGAGATTTTCTGTTGGTGGACAGTTGGAGCTAAGTATTTTCTGTGGCAGGAATCTTAACGCACCTTTCCTTTTCTCCCCAGGATCATGGGTACCGCCTCAATGGAGTCACCCACACGAAAGAATCGCTCAGGGTTGCGGTATTTCTTCAGATACCGCTCCTGCTGTTCCTTGGACAGGCTTCCAAAGGATTCCCCGCTGCAGTCGCAGACAAAAAAGGGACCTGCAATGATATCAACGATCTCATTGCTGCCCTCCGCCCGGATTGCGCGGTTGAGGGGCAAACCGCAAAGTTTGCCTTCCTCATTACAGACAATACAGACAGACTCCTCAAAGGGATAGTAAGCCTCAATATCTCCGCCGACAGCCTGCTGAAGAGATGCCAATGAGGTACCAATCTCTGCAATTCTGGCTGTCTTTCCCGGCTCAACCATGACCACCTGAATGGTGTTCGGCTGGGTCGTGTCCCTTGCAAGCTCCGGCTGAAACGGGATTTCCCGGAAACCAATGCTGTCGCAGAAGTAATATCCCGGCATCATACTGGCGGCATCCTCCACTTCCACAACGTCGGATACCGAAAGGCTGTGTCCACGGAAATCATTCGGTCTGTTGATGTTGAACATGGCGTACACATCCTCCAGATTCCGGCACCGTACATCCCCGGAATACACCTTGTCATATGCGGCACAATCCGGCTCGGCTGTTTGCAGTGTTTTTCGGGTATAATCCAATCCCATGAACTTGAGATTCCGGCTATCCCTGTCTCGATTGATCTGATAGATACTGATTTTCATCGACTGTATTCCTCCTTGCATTTTAATCCAACTCTCATTTGGAGCTGATCATTCACATCCTTGCCAACCACAGGCGGCTCATCAAGAATAGCATACTGATCCCGCAGTCCTTCAACGATTCCAGCTGCTGCACCCCGACCAATGGCATCATTGTCCAGATGCAGGCGCAGTACCCGAACCTCCGGGTGATCCTCCAGGTATCGGGACAGTGCCACAGGTACCACATTCTCCCGCTTTGTAATATACACACCCGCAAGGGACAGCAGGTGATCCTCATGCCAGTTCCTTCCCTCAAACAGCTCCAAAGAGGCATAACTCAGCGCATCGATAGCGGATTCAAAGACGTGGACGGTTTCGCTGTTTCCGGGGACAGAGAAGGAGTAGTGTTTGTCGCTGCCGGATAGCTCTCCCTTGTAGCCTCCAACAGTGCCCCTGACACTGCCGTACCGGGCAGCACCGCCTTTGTCATATCCCAGGAATACAGCACTGTGGTATTCCCGGGATTCAAACAGGAGATGATTTTCAAGACAGTACCGAATCACCACATCATGAATACCACGGCCTTTCAAGTATTGGATGACACGATCGGCATTTCCATTTCGTTCCGGGAGAAGCAGCGCCCTCGGCTCCTGTTTCCGCGCGGGAGCCGGAATCGTCCGGGGCATGGGCTTTCCATGAATGGTTTCCATTGCCTCCAAAAAGGAAAGCCCCCTGACTTTCACAAGATAGTCAAGGGCTGATCTTCCACCTGTATTCCGGGAGAACCAGTGCCATTTCCCGTTGCTGATTTTCAGAGAGTCGTGGTCTTTGGTACAATAGGTATCGTTAGACACCTTTACCAGCTGATTCGGCTCATAGGTTTGAAGGTAGGTCAGCAAGTCCATTCGCTTCGCCTGCTGGATTTCTTCAGGGGTAAAATACGCCATCTGCTATCGTTCCTCCCGGTGAGACTTACTGTGATTATTTTGAATCGCTATATCGGCGCAGCGTTCAATGATAGACTGTACTTCCGCCATGTGGGAGCCTTCGTATTTCTCCCAGGCATCAAAGGCATCCTGCAGCGGATGGGCTGATTTGAGCATCGCCTGGCACTGCTTTTCCGTCAGATCGTTGTATTCCAGCGACAGCAGAATATCCTCCTTGACGGTGAACTCATAGGCACTGTGTAAGATTTCTTCCGG
>CALYSH010000294.1 GCA_945485625.1 uncultured Lachnospiraceae bacterium
GATACAGTATATAAGAGTAAAAAACGTTGAGATAAGGGGAGCCCACTATGGAAAAGAAAAAGAAAAATCTGAATATTTCAACAAAGGTTTCCGGAACCATAGCAATTTGTGAATTTATCTGCCTGCTGGTTATTTTCCTGGTTGTAAACAGTAATATTTCCGACGTATTAAGAAAAAATGCGGAAGCACTGATGGACAGAATGTCCGTGGACTGTGCCCAGATTATTGAGGATTATGTGTCGGACGCGGAGGAATATACCATCGCGTACAGTAAATGCCCGGAGCTTTTGGAGCTGATGAAGGATCCGGAGAATGAGGAGAAATTTGCCGCTGCACAGGCCTATACGGAAAAATACAGTGCGGGCAGGGATCATTTGGAGGGTATTTACGCCAGTGAGTGGAATACCCATGTATTGACCCATACTTCTGCGGGCGTGGTTGGAATTACTACCAGAAAGGATCCCGGTCCTTTGAAACAATTGCAGGATGCTATGCTTGCAAATGACAGGATTTACAATACCGGTATTATTATTTCACCGGCTTCCAAGAAACAGATTATTTCCATGTACAAGGCTGTAAAGGACGAGGAAGGTCAGCCCATCGGTCTGGTTGGGTGCGGTATTTTCACAGACGGTATTATTGAAACTCTGGATACTCTGCCTTTGAACGGGTTGGAGTCCGTTAAGTATTATCTGGTGAATGTTCCTACGAAGCAGTATATTTTCCACGAGGACACGGAGATGGTTACCAAGGAGTCCGAGGACCCGGTCATTCTGGAAATTTTGGATAAGCTTTCTGACGGAGAGACAACCGGTCATGTGGAACTGAATGGGATTATGGCATCCTATCACCACATGAAGGACAGAGACTGGATTTTTGTTATGGCTGATACCACCGACGAGGTGTGTGCTTCCCTGTACGATGTAAGAGGTTCTCTCGGAATTATTTGTGCCATTGCATTGGTGCTGATTGTTTTAGTAAGTCAGTTCCTGATTATGTTCAGCTTAAGGCCGCTTCAGAAGGTGGAGACAGCCCTTGTGAAGCTTCAGAACGGTGATGTTTCCGATAATTATGACATTCAGCAGTATGCTAAGGTGAACGATGAAATCGGACATATTGCGAATGCAACAGATGATTTGAATAAGTTCTTCAAGCAGGTATTTGTTACTCTGAAGGAAGGCGGAGAAAGCCTTCAGGGCGAAGCAAAGGAACTGCTGAAATCGGCAGACGAGCTTGGCAGCTACATGGAAGACAATACCGCAAACACAGAGGAACTTTACGCAAGTATTGAAACCACCAATTCCTCGATTACCCAGGTGCGTTCTTCCATGGCGCAGATGAAGGAACTGGTTGAAAAGGTTGTTAAGCATCTGGAGAAAAATAAGTACACCAATAAGCTGCTGTCTGAAGGCTCTGAGGAAATGAGAGACCGTGCCACCAGTACATTAAAGCAGACGGATGAGTCCTTCGCAAAGACAAAGGAAGAGATTCATGATTCCCTGATTAAGCTTCAGGAGTTAAAGAATATCAACGAAATGGCAGAATCCATCCTGGAGATTTCCACCCAGACCAATCTGTTGTCCCTGAATGCTTCCATTGAAGCGGCAAGAGCAGGAGAGGCCGGAAGGGGATTTGGCGTTGTTGCGGAAGAAATTGCCCATCTGGCAGCTGATTCCAAGGAAATGGCGAACCAGATTCAGATGATCTGTTCCAACTCCAACAATAATATTGATCGTGTGAAGAAATGCTTTAATAGCGTGATTGAACTGATGGATGAAACCATTCTGGTTGAGTTTGAAGAAATGTCTAATTGCTCAAATACAAACAGTAATTATGTTACTGATATTGAGAAGGAGCTTCTTGAAATCAGAGAGGCAACGGACAAGTTGTTTGAAGCCATTCACAATGTTTACGATGATTTCATCCGGATTGAGGAGATGACACGTGATAACGATGTCGCAGTAGATGCCATTGTTCAGAAAAATGAAGCAAGCATGAGGATTTCTTCCGAGATTCAGAATCATGCATATGAGAACAAGTCTCTGGCAGCACAAATTGATGAGATTCTGAAAAACTTTAAGGATTGATTTTTTATCGAAAGAATATTGAAACAGGAATAGCCCGTGAATCATTCACGGGTTATTTTACTTTTACTCTTTCATGTCTTGAATTTTTTACAAATTTCGGTTAATATAAAGGATATGCCTTAAGTAAAAATGTAAGAATGACAGGAGGATGCTATGGAATTAAAGATTACCTGCATTCCCGGTGATGGTATTGGACCGGAAATTGTAGCAGAAGCAAAAAAAGTGTTGAATAAGGTGGCTTGCGTATATGGCCATAAGATGAATTTTACCGATATTTTGATGGGTGGTGCATCCATTGATGTGCATGGTGTGCCTCTGACCGATGAGGCGATTGCCACCGCCAAGGCTGCAGATGCTGTGCTCATGGGTTCCATTGGTGGGGATACCACCACTTCCCCCTGGTATAAGCTGGCTCCCAATCTTCGTCCCGAAGCAGGTTTGTTAAAGATTCGTAAGGCGTTAAATCTGTTTGCAAATCTTCGTCCGGCGGTTCTGTATGATGAGCTGGCCGCTGCCTGTCCCTTGAAGGAGGAAATCTCCAAGGCAGGCTTTGATATGATGATCATGCGTGAGCTGACCGGTGGACTTTACTTCGGCGAACGCAGGACTGTTGAGGAGAATGGGGTGCTGAAGGCAATTGATACGCTTTCTTATGATGAGAACGAAATCCGCCGTATTGCGATTAAGGGCTTCGATATTGCCATGAAGCGTCGTAAGAAGGTTACCAGTGTTGATAAGGCAAATGTTTTGGATTCTTCCAGACTTTGGAGAAAGGTAGTGGAAGAGGTAGCTAAG
>CALYSH010000295.1 GCA_945485625.1 uncultured Lachnospiraceae bacterium
ACAGGCTGGAGCGCTTCTTCCCGGGCTGCCCGCCGGACAAGCGCGCCATCACCATCCGCGACCATACTATCCTGTGAACGACGAGAAGAACAACGACCTCTATGAGCAATACCACGCTCTGGCCGAACAGGAAACGAGCACTCTCTTTGGTGGTCGGCTGGGACAGTACCGGTACTACGATATGGATGCAGTGCTGCTCTCCGCCCTGGAACTGGCAGAAAAAGAGAAAGAAGGAACGCTATGAAATTGCTCACAGTTACTGTACCCTGTTATAACTCCAAGGACTACATGGAAAAGTGCATCAACAGCCTTCTCCCTGGAGGGGACCGGGTTCAGATCGTGATTATCGACGACGGCTCCAAGGACGCCACCGGAGAAATCGCTGACCGATACGCCAAGGAGTATCCCCACATCGTCACTGTAGTCCACCAGGAAAACGGCGGCCACGGGGAGGGCATCAACCAGGGGCTGGTGAACGCCCAGGGGAAATACTTTAAGGTGGTGGACAGTGACGACTGGGTCAGTGAGGATTTTTCACGGTTCCTGGACACCCTGGAGCAGTGCGACAAAAGCGGGGGCGTGGATTTATTCGTCACCAACTATTATTACGAGCACGCCGATGGCAAGGGCAACCGCTCCATTTGCTATGCCAATGCATTGCCGGAGAATCGGATTTTTGAATGGTCTGAAACCAAACCCTTCAAGCTCCACCAGCTGCTCACCATCCACAGTTGTACTTTTCGGACGGAGCTGTTGCGAAACAACACCAAGGTGCTGCCCAAGCATGTTTTCTATGAAGACAATCTGATGGTCTATCAGGGACTGCCTTTTGTGAAGAAGATGTACTACCTAACCGTTGACCTCTACCGTTACTACATCGGCCGGGAAGGCCAATCCGTCCAGCGGGATGTGATGACCCGCCGGTATCAGCATCAGCTCATCGTCACCCAGAAATGCTTTGAAGCTGCCCATCTGGACGAGATTCAGAATGAAATGCAGCTGAGATACCTAAAGCACGAGTTATTTATGATGTTTGGTATCTCCGTTCTCTACTCCCGGCTGAACAAGTCGGAGGAAGCAGACGAAAACCTGAACAAGATGTGGGAGAGCTGCTATGCCTTTGACCCCAAATGGGCCCAGCACTTTCAGAAGCGCACCCTCCTGCGGCTGATCTGCCTGCCGGGGAAGGCGGGGCAGAACCTATCCAGCGCTGTATACACCGCCGCTAATAGGGTGGTTCGGTTCAATTGATATAAGGAAAGTGTGTGAATCAGTTACGGCTTTTGGCATCTTGTTCTGAAGTGCTTTCAAAAGATATTCCGAAAGAGAATAGATACAGAAATGCATAAAAAGACAGAGCCGCTGCTGTGAATTGATTTAAAATGGTACATATACAGGTAAATATTTACAGCCTATTTATAAGAAAAACGATTATAATACTGTAAAATAATATGAAATAGTTTGAGAAAACGAAACAAAAACGCCCTGGTAATAAACGAACCAGGGCGTTTGCAATTTGGCAACAGTTAAAAAAATGATACGGGTTCAAAAGGTTTCATTTGGTTTCACACGGATTTGAAACCATAGAGAGGAAAATGAAACCTTATTTGTTCACAAAATATCTTTCTATGTATTCATCTACCAGCTGATAGAACTCAACAGATTTATCTGGATCGCCAAGCATTCCGTGACCGGAATTAGGGAATTCTATATAATCATATGCAAAATTGACGCAAAGAAAATGACTGCAAAAGTGAATGAAATTCCGATAATAAAATGAAAACAGCCTAGAAATGAACAATCTAGGCTGTTTTAACATGGGAACTGACCCTAATTTTAATACAAATGCACCCCCTTTTGAGGTAAGGGGGTGCAAAGTCATTTTAGGGGGTGCATTTTTAGGTCAGGGGGGTGCAAAGAATTTCGAATTTATAAAGCCATTCAAGCTAATTAGTATATGTTATTGGGATTATTAAGTTTTTCTGTTATATGACGCACGATTGCTTTGTGAAGCTCGTCGTATGCAGGACCTTCGTTTTTCCAAATCAGTTGATTTGCTTTGTTGATGCCATCGTACATTTGCTCTATTTGCTCATCATTCAAAGGAAGCGACACATTATAAAAATACTCGTCGATAACTTGGGTAAGAAGATCGACATATCGATTTGCACCAATTGTTTTTAATGCTTCTATTGTGTATGAAAGATTGCTTGATGCAAGAACCTCTTGAATGTCATCCATAATGCTATAACTGAAATTCAAACACAGAGCAAGAACTTGCTCATCCGGGGACAACTGATCAATGCTATCATTAAAAACAGCATTCATAAAACGATCGAAATGAAAAGAAGGAAGTTGGTCAGATGTATCATCATTATCAATATAGAATTCATTATATGAATCAGTACGCCATCCACCTGCTCTTTTTATCAAGATATTATAATCAATTGTGTTGCTATTGATAATTACAGCATTTCTTTCAAAAGAATTATTGTCTTCAAGATAATAAATATCTGCTTCGGGAACATCAACGTTAAGTGTCTTGCCATTTTTAATGGTGCCCACAAACTCGCCGTTGATATAGATGTTGTATGGCAAAAGTGCTCCTGCAAATGCAGCTTTTCTGAAAATATTAAATCGAACATGCTTCACCAAATCGCACCTCCCGAGTGATAACATTAGTTTTATTATACCATAATCATAATGAACTTTCAATAATTCAACGATTATTGGTTGTAATTCAACGATTACCCCTGTAAATCAACGATTATGGCTATGATTTAACGATTATCTGTGTTTTAACGATTTGAAGTGGAATTAAATTGTCATTTTAGAGTTTTCTCTCCCAAAAAGTTCTCAAAATGCTGATTTTGGGTATAAAA
>CALYSH010000296.1 GCA_945485625.1 uncultured Lachnospiraceae bacterium
CTGCCATAAACGGCGCCCTTGGGGGGATAACCGCGCCCTGAGCCAAGTATGGGATTTGCGGGGCCGAAACAGTTGGCATTTCAAACCCAATGGTACCGCCGCCGAATGGCAAATCCACGCTGAAATTCAGCATGGAGAAAAGATTATTGATGCCGTCTGCGACATTTTGCAGCATGCCATTTATAACACCAATTACTCCGTTTACTGCATTTAAAATACCGGATTTCAGCCCGTCCCAGGCGGTTTCCCATGATTCGGAGAGCGTGGTGCTAACCCAGGATATAACCGCGTCGAATGCATCCTTGAATTCATCAGGGAGGTCAATCAGCCATTGCTTAATCGATTCCCAGCCGTTCAAAATGCCTTGATATAGCCCAGAGATGATAAAACCGCCCTGTTCTTCCATGACAGTGGAGGGGGAATTGATACCAAATACAGCCTTGAATCCGTCAATAAATGGTTGGAAAATGTTATCACTTATCCATTGCCCAATGCCTTTGAGCGCCTCCAAAATCCCGTTAAGCAGGCCCTCTATCGTGAACTGCCCATCTTCATAGGCCGCTTCATTCCACCAATTTACAACCTCCGACCATGCTTGCTGAATTAGCTCCCACAGGAAAGATGAGGACGCGCCAAAAGCGGAACCAATCGCCGTAAATACAGACTCAGCCATTCCAGCCCAGTCAGCACTCACAAAGAATCCTGTCACAAGTTCAACGACCTGATCCGCCAATCCCACCCAACCCAACTTCCGAATTCTCTCAGAAACGCTCTCCAAACATCCGGTTACAATCTGGCTGGCTGCTTGATACAATTGCGTAATGTCCAAATTTAATAGCAATCCGGACAGCGTTTCTATGGCAATCTTAAATTTGGCCCACAGCCACGCCCCTACATTGCTCCAATCGATTTCCGATATAGCATTGTTGACCATATACGCAATGCTTGCGCCAAAATTCTGCCAGTCAAAGGTATAAACAACCGAGACCAACAGGCCAAGCAAAGTGTTAAGCCCGGCTCCAAGTGCTCCGCCCAAATCATCCCAATTGATTTGATTGACAAGGCCGTTCATTGTATCCGCAAGCTCCATGCCCAAAAGAGCGACCTTTTCGTATACTCCTGGGAACGAGAACATTTCATCCAAATTTGCGGAAAAGGTATTAACCCAGTTTGCGAACTTCGTCAAACCAGCTTTAAGCATTGGGATACCATTATTTAAAATGGAATCCAGGGCAGCGGAGAACGCTTGTCCCCACGAGTCAAAAGAAAGCGGCTCAACCTCTTCGGTTTCAAACATTCCGCCGATTCCGGCGCCACCGCCGCCACCGCCTGCTGCCTCTTCTGACAGCTTGGTGATTTCGTCGAATGGTGCCAGGGCCTTGCTGGCATCTTCCGCTGCTCCGGCTGTGCCTTCCAGGCTCGCTGCATAGTCCTCTTGCACTGCGATTGCTTTCGCATAAGACTTCTTGCCCGTCAATGCCGCCGTCAGCCTGGCAACAGCATTCGACGCATTGGACAGCATATTGATGAACTGTGTAATAATTGGCGCAACAGTGGTAAGAATCGGTGCAAATGCGGTTGCAAGGCTGTTTTTCAACTGCGTCAAGGCGGACATGACAGAGGATATGCTGGAATTCACCGGTGCGGAAAACTGTGCCAGATTCTTGAAGCCTTCCTTCAGGGCGGCTCTCAGCTTGTTTACCAAAGCATATAGGCTACGGATTCCAAGCGAATATTTCAGCATTGTCATAATTCCGGACCCGAACGACTTATTCGTCTGGTTGGAGCTTTTGAACAACGACAAGAACGCTTTCGCCGCTTTCCCGGCGAGTGAAGCCAAGCCTTTCGCGCCGTTTTTTGCAAGATTCCAGATGCTTCTCATAACAGCCCCGGTTGCTTTTGCAGCAATTGAAGCAAGCTTCTTGAATAGATTTGCAAGCAAATTAAGGCTTTCTTTGAGTGCATCGAGTCCTTCGGAGAAGCTAAAGCCATTGAAAAGAGATTCTTTCAGCCTTGCGAGTACAGTTTCAACACGTGACGCGGCCTGCTGGACCTCCTGAACCTGTTGTTCCGAATCCTCAGCGGGTCCAGGAGAGGCTGCTGCCTGCTCTGCTATCTGTGCGACTTCTCCGTATCTGATTTTCACTCCGTCCAGTCGCGTTTGCGTTTCTTCGATAGACTTATTTTGATTGTCAATTTCCTTTGCCGTATATGCAATTGTATCCTTTAGCTCTGAAATCCTGGAAACATCCTCAGGTGAGACGATGGCCTTCCCTTTACTTATTGTGGTCTTGCTTTGCAGATCCTCAAGTTCTTTCTGGGCCGATTTCAGATTTTCAGTAAGCACATTCTTTTTGTGCTTACCGACGGTTAGGTTTTCTTCAAGCCGCAGGATCTTTTTTTGTAGTCGTGCGGCTTCTTTCTCTGCATCATCTGTAGAAAGGAGCACGGAGACAACCACAGAACCATCAGCATTCATTCAATCACCTCACTTTTCTCGATATATGATAATCTTGTTGATTTTTATCCGGTAACATGGTATTATTTCATTGCTATCTTGATTAAAATACTGGAAAGGAAGGTTGTTTCCGTGTATTGCAAAAAATGTGGGAAAGAAATTGATGGTGGAGATAAGTTCTGCCCAAATTGCGGTGAAATTGTCGAAGGACTATATCAGGTTACTCCTGATGCTATACCGCGAAAGAATAAACATGCTGCTCGATGCCCAAAATGCGGAAGCACAAATGTCGATATTCAGATTCATCAAGAGCAGAACGGCGGGTCAACCGTAACAAAGACGAAAACGAAGATTAAGCAGAAAGGACATGGATTTTTTTGGTGGCTCCTGATTGGATGGTGGTGGTGGATCAT
>CALYSH010000297.1 GCA_945485625.1 uncultured Lachnospiraceae bacterium
CCGGAATCAATAATATCCTCCACAAATTTCTGCTGATTGGGGGAAAGCTTCTTAATTTTACGAATCATGGAAATTTCCGGGGTGGTATCCCCAAACAGCTCACACAGATACTTTCCGGTCAGGTCGTACATTCGGTATGCCAGCTGCAGGTCCACCTTAGCAGTTTCTCCTGCTATCATTTTCTTATACCCGGAAAGAGACATGTCCAGCTTCTGCGCCATCTGCTTCTGTGTCAGATGCATGGCCACACGTTCCTTCTCCACATTCTCCAAAAAAACATCCATTCGTCTGTGTCGTTCCATATACTTTTTTACACTAACGCTTCCTTCCTGTTAAAAAATAAACATAAAGTATACAAAATAATACTTTTTTCTTCGAAAAACATAATAATTTAATCTGTTTTAGTCACGATTTTGTATCTTCCGACTGATATAATCAAAGCAGAAGGTAAAGTTTTGAAATGAAATAGGGGTTCATTTATAAACGTACCTTTTCCCATCATTTCTACATAATCATATAATCGTGTGTCACCGGGCGCACCACATAAAAAGGGTATACCATATGGTACACCCCTTTTTGCAATCTACTCGATTCCTACTCTTCCCGGAACCTCATACCGGATTCTGAGCTCCGGTGCTTTCTCCATTCTGCCGTAGTAATTCAAGTTCCAATCCTCTTTATCCGTTTTGGGATTTACTCCCTCCGGAGGGGTGATAAATATTCGCATGGCCAACTCTGTAGGTCCATCCACTTTTTTCTCGAATACCAGACTCATGAAATCGATGGTCTTTACACCGGGTGCCTTATAGAACCATTTCCCCTGCATCTCAATCATTAAGCTTAGGTCTTCTTCAAAAGTCCCCTCAAAAAATTCAGGTGTGTGCTCCAGCCGGACAGGAATTTCGATTCCCTCCGCATCCTCGGAGCCGCCCCATCTGCAGTCCACCGGGAAGCTCACTTCCTCTTTTCTGCTTAATTCAGGCATAAAGTAAGAATCATACAGTACCTTCTTATAATCCTGAAGCAAAGGTTGTTCGATTCCTACAGAAGAATTGTTCGGGTCTTCGATTTCCAGCCCCAGTCTGCCTCTGTCGCGGAACTGATACATGGAAATCCCGTTAAACCAGTCTGCCTTTTTCTCTTTAAAATACTCAGCAAACCGGATTACCGCTTCTCCCTGGTGCATGGGACCGGTTACATCACCGTCCGTATTGCACTCAGCAGTGGACAGATACACGTCCCTGCCCGTAATCTCACGAAGTCTTGCTGCAGTACTTTGAAATCGCTCATAATTCTCTGCGATGGTCTCTGTCTTATACTGACCTCCACCCACCTCAGCCACATCATAGGGCCAGCCGTAATGCAGTGCCGGGTAGCAGTCTGCAGACCATACATCCGCCTTCTTATAAGCCTCGATAAAGTCATCCTCCCCCTCTACCTTACCATCCTCATCGGTGAATCCGGCGCAAAAGATAGTGGATACATTGGGAGCTTCTTCCTTGATAATGTTGTGGAATCTTACAAAGAAATCTGCAATTTCCTTGCGTGAGAAACGCTTATTATGAGTAAACCAGGTACCCTGGCACTCATGATTGATTCGAATTCGCATTCTCCCGAAGGGTGCCAGCTGTCCGGCTATCTCCCTCAGATAGGAATCCTCCAGGGAGCAGTCTATGGTTAACGTCAGCAATACATCCTGACCGTGTCTTCGGATATCCTTCATCTGTTCAAAAGGCTCCCCGTCTGCTCCATAAGGAAAATAATCATCGTAAGGATAATCCCACTGAAAGCTTATATTCATGTCTGCACAGGCTTTACTGATGCGGTTGGGCCACTGTGCATCCTTGGGATAATAGGTATACATAATATTCACACAGCGATGGGGTCTTCCCAGCTTGTGTAAAATGTAATCCTGATTCACATATTCCGCGCGCTCGCTTCCATCCCCCAGATCCAGCGCGCATTTTGCTCTGCCAAGCTTCACCTTATATGCATGATCCATAACAGCACTCCTCCTGTTTTACCCCTTTCTTACGAATTCTCCTGAATTTGAAAATAACCTGTTTTCTCCAATTCAGCGGAGAATCTCTGACGGATAGCATTATCGTAATAATCACCGATTTCTCCAAGCATTTCCTTCGATACGAAGCCACCTGCCATGGTGGCATGACCGCCGCCGTTTCCAATATCAATCAGTGCATCACGAACAAGATATCCTGCATGAACCTCTGCAACTTCACTTCGCACGGAAAGCTTCAGTCCATCCTTTCTCTTTGAGCCAACCACTACCACATCCACTTCATTCAAGGCCAGAATAAAATCCGCCAGGGTTGCAATCAGAGAATCGGGGCAGGGAAACGGAATGACGGTAAATCCAAATTTATCATATACCTGAATGTTTTCGATGGCGGCACCATAGGCCTTCAGGTCACCAAACTCCATCACGTTGTGCTCCAGCATGGAGATTGCCTCATGGTTGCTTCTGACAAACAGGTAATCAAACATCTCAATATCCAGAGGTGTCACCCCTCGCGTAAACTGTGAAGTATCCATCTTCAGGCCATACAGCAACGCCGTGGCTGTATTTTCATCCGGCTCTATTTTCAATTCTTTATAATATCCGGCTATCAGAGAAGAACAGGCTCCGGCTATCCGGATATCCTTATATTGGTATTCCACCTCCACAAAGGTGGGATGATGATCGATACATGCAATCTCGTCTCCGATAAAATCCGTGATATTTCCCGCATGCTTCTGACTGTCCACACAGATAATGGGATCCGCTTCCTTCATGACTTCCTTGATTTCATCGTATGAAAACATTTCGATGCCAAAGGTCTGAAGCAT
>CALYSH010000298.1 GCA_945485625.1 uncultured Lachnospiraceae bacterium
CCTGATCGAAATATTCCATGGAAACACCAGAAGTGTTCTGATGCTGGGTCAGGTCGAAGTCGGTACGGTCTGCAATGCCCCACAGCTCGCCCCAGCCGAAGGGGAACAGGAACTCAATATCCGTGGTAGCATTGGAATAGTGGGACAGCTCTTCCTGCTCGTGATCACGCAGACGCATGTTTTCTTCCTTGATGCCAAGGCTCAGCAGGAAGTTCTTGCAGGCATCCTTCCAGTAAGCAAACCATTCCAGATCGGTACCCGGCTTGCAGAAGAATTCCAGCTCCATCTGCTCAAACTCACGGGTACGGAAGGTAAAGTTGCCCGGTGTAATTTCATTACGGAAGGACTTACCAACCTGTGCAACACCGAAAGGAATCTTGCGGCGGGTGGTACGCTGTACATTCTGGAAGTTGACAAAGATGCCCTGTGCGGTTTCCGGACGCAGATACAGCTCATTCTTTGCGTTTTCGGTAACACCCTGGAAGGTCTTGAACATCAGGTTAAACTGACGGATATCCGTAAAGTTATGACCGCCGCAGTCCGGGCAGGCAATCTGATGCTCATCAATGTATTCCTTCATCTGCTGGTTGGTCCAGCCTGCCGGATTTTCGCCGGTAGCATCTTCGATCAGCTGGTCAGCACGATGACGGGTATGACAGTCCTTGCAGTCCATCAGCGGGTCAGAGAAGCCGCCTACATGACCGGAAGCAACCCAGGTCATGGGGTTCATCAGAATCGCGGAATCCAGACCAACATTATAGGGGGATTCCTGTACAAACTTCTTTCTCCAGGCATTCTTGACATTATTCTTGAACTCTACACCAAGCGGACCGTAATCCCAGGTGTTAGCAAGACCGCCGTAGATTTCGGAGCCGCTGTAAACAAAGCCGCGGCCCTTGCACAGAGCGACGATTTTGTCCATTGTCTTTTCGGTGTTCTTCATTTTTTAGTCTCCTTCATGGCGCATATGGCTTATGCACGTGAAATTTAGTCACAAAAATTCTTGACTATGCTCCTATTATAGCGTATAATAAACAAATGTCAAGGCGTTTCAGACTGCCTGAAAACAATACACAAAAGCGCATATCCGGGTGTAGCGCAGATGGTAGCGCGCCTGCTTTGGGAGCAGGATGCCGCAGGTTCAAATCCTGTCACTCGGACCACGTCGGAGCAAGCTGTATATCGCTTGCTCCGACTTTTTTTGCAAAAGTCAGAGCGCGCTCATGCCGCTGCTCCTCCTTTCCAAATCCCAACCGCTTCGCTGGGTCGGGATTTGGTTTTGGTGCGGACGGGTTGACTTGACATTCTTTGGCCTGCGTGATATGCTGAATATAACAGGAGAGACATACCGACGATAGACGGTGTACCTCCGCAGATATGAGTTAAGAAGTAACTCGCCTTATTGGGAAGTCAGGCGGGTTACTTCTTTTTATTTACCGTGATAACCAGGGTAATAATGCCGATGATGACCAATGTGTACTGAAACAGCGCTTCATAAGTAACCATAGGGCAGCCCTCCTTGTAAGAAACTCGAAGGGCGAAGAAGTCAGCCCTCTGTCTGGAAATGAAAGGAGGGTCAGCCGCCTACCGTTTTCGTGGTATGTCTCTGTAGGTATGATAACAGAACAGACCAAAGAGGTCAAGAAAACAGCTGCGTCTGGCGGTGAAAAACAGATGCAAAATATAACCCCCTGATTCCGCGTTGAATCAGGGGGATTTTGGTCTTGACAGGAGTAGTTTTTACAGCTTTTCCTCCCATTCCTTCTGCTTGAAGCCCACCAGCACAAAGTCATCGCCAACGAGAATCGGACGCTTGACCAGCATGCCGTCAGAAGCCAGAAGGGAAAACTGTTCGTCCTCGCTCATCTCCGGCAGTTTTTTGGACAGTTCCATGGAGCGGTACAGCTGACCGCTGGTATTGAAAAAGCGCTTTAACGGCAGACCGCTTTTCTGATGCCATGCCCGCAGCTCATCTGCTGTGGGATTTTCTTCTTTGATATGGCGGGTTTCATAGGGGAGGTTCAGGCTGTCCAGAAAGGTCGCGGCTTTTTTACAGGTAGAACATTTGGGATAGCAGACAAATAACATAGAGATCATCCTTCCGTCAGGTTGTATGGGAATGCGGCGATATTGTGAAAACACTGGATGCTCCGGCAGAGCTGTACCGGAAGCCAGCTGTTCCTTTTCCGCCTTGGTCAGGTGTTTGAGCTGATATTCCAGGCGGGAGGCTGTGGAACGGTCAAAGGTTCTCCAGACAGCTTCCATGCGAATCGGCTGACGGGATGCAGTATATTTTGCTCCGCCGGAACGGCTGCCGGCATGCTGGGCAAACCGCCGGGCCGGGTCTGTGGTAATGCCGGCATATAATGAACCGTCTGCACAGCGTAAGAAATATGTGTAATACATGGATTGCTCCTTTGGAAAATCGCTGTGTCCAGTATACCACAGATCCGAAGGAAAAAACAGCGCATACAGATTTCCTGCCATAAAACAATTGCTTTTCTGTATGGGTAGAGAAAATAAAATGGATTTTCTATGTGTTTGGCGATATTGTACAAATTTGTGACGTTAAAGTGAAAGACTGGCATGCGGGATTGTGGTATACTTTCGTCAAGGAAATAACAAAGGGCAACAACGTAAAGTTGTATCTTTCGGCAAGGCGGACGGAGAAAAGAGAAAAGGTTCGGGTTTGCATCGGAAATCCACAAAGGCTGAAAATATTTGACATAAATGTCTAGACAACTTGGCTTTACAGGATGATTTTTAACAAAAGAAACAAAGAAAAAAGGGAATTGGTCGAAAATAAATCTATATGCAGGATAAATGTCATATACAGG
>CALYSH010000299.1 GCA_945485625.1 uncultured Lachnospiraceae bacterium
CATTGTTCCTATGATCCGGCAAGCCGCGGTGGAAACAGCCCGGATGGAAGAAAGGTGAAAGGCACCATCCACTGGGTGAGCGCTGCCGAATGTATTCCGGCAGAGGTTCGTCTCTACGAGAATATTATCGATGAAGAGAAGGGCGTATATAATGAGGATGGAAGTCTGAACCTGAATCCAAACTCCCTGGAGGTTCGTAAGGTATGCTATCTGGAGCCTGCGTTTGCCGGAGCGAAGGCATATGACCGCTTCCAGTTTGTACGTCAGGGATTTTTCTGCGTAGATTCCAGGGATTCCAAGGATGACGCACTTGTATTCAATCGTATCGTATCACTAAAGAGCTCCTTTGTTTTACCCAAGGGAGAATAATTTTATGGAGGCTTTTCATGGCAGCTTTTTTGACAGGTCTGAAGGATTTAGGGCTGGAATGTTTGGAGAATACAGATATCTTTGGGGAGAAGAAACAGGAGGTAAAGCAATCGGAGAAAACGGAAAAACCGGTTGCTGATATACCGAAGGAGGAGGACTTACTCTATGAGAAAACTCTGGAGTGTCCTTGTTGTGGGAAACGATTCCGTACAAAGGTATATAAGACCGGGAAGGCGAAGCTCCTTTCCACGGATATGGATTTGCGCCCGGTTTATGAGGGGATTGATGTTACCAAGTATGATGTGATTCAGTGTGAATATTGCGGATATGCGGCTCTGCCCAAGTATTTCCCCTATTTGACGCAGGCTCAGCGAAAGCTGATTCAGGAGAATATATGCCAGAAGGTACAGTTAAAGCCCTATGAGGGGGGAGTATATTCTTATGATGAGGCATTGCAGCGCTATAAGCTTTCACTGGTCAATGCGGTAGTGAAGCATGCAAAAAACAGCGAAAAAGCCTTTGTCTGCTTAAAGACAGCATGGCTGGTTCGTGGTTATCGTCTGGAACAGGAAGGTATGGAAAAGGTGGATGCTGCAAAGGTTGAGGAGCTTCAGTCAATGGAGAATGAAAATCTGCAGAATGCATATCAGGGATTTGTTGAAGCAAGAAAAACGGAAACCTTCCCTATTTGCGGGATGGATGTTTATTCCCTGGATTATCTATTGGCAGCACTTGCCTACGAAGTAAAGGCCTATGATGATGCGGCCCGACTGGTTTCCGGTCTTTTGACCTCCACATCCGCAAACCGAAGAATCAAGGATAAAGCATTGATGATAAAAGAACAGTTGCAGGCTGCTCGAAAGGCAGAATAATCCGATGGAGTGTTTATGCGTGATATAACCATACAATTGCAAATAAATAGCGAGAAGTGTCTGTATGAGCAGATTTATGAGCATATCAGGCAGGAAATACGGGAAGGGAAGCTGTTCACCGGCGAACGGCTTCCCTCCACGCGTTCATTGGCAGATTATCTGCAGGTTGCCAGAAGTACGGTGGAATATGCCTATGACCAGTTGCTCAGTGAGGGCTATATCGAAGCCAGACCTTACAGGGGGTATTTTGTGTGTGCTGAGGCGGATCTCGCCAATATGACGGATATGAATGCGAGCTCTCCCCGGTTTCTTCCGGAAAAAGAGGAAAAACCGATGACCTGGGTTGCGGATTTTTCCCCTCATGCAATTGAAATGTCAGAGTTTCCATTTGGAGTCTGGAAGCGAATTACCAAGAATATTCTGAATGATGGCAACCAGGAATTGTTTGCCCAGGGAGAAGCCCAGGGAGACCTTACACTTCGTCAGACCATCTGCAGATACCTCCATTCCTCCCGCGGTGTAAATTGCAGACCGGAACAAATCATTATTGGTGCCGGAAATGATTATTTGATTTTGTTATTGGAAAAAATCTTGAATGGAATGAGAACCATTGCCATGGAGAATCCCACCTATACCAGAGCGTATCGAATCTTTCAGTCCATGGGTTATGAAATGAAACAGGTCAGTGTGGATCAAGGTGGGTTGCGGGTGCGTGAATTGGAAGAGACGGATGCAGACCTGGTATACGTGATGCCCTCTCATCAGTACCCCACCGGTGCGGTGATGCCAATCAGCCGACGGAATGAATTGCTTAAGTGGGCTTCACTTGGACAGAACCGGTTTCTCATTGAGGACGATTATGACAGTGAATTTCGTTACAAGGGCAAACCCATTCCTTCCCTACAGTCCTCGGATTCTGCGGGGAAAGTGATTTACCTCGGCACTTTTTCCAAGGCCATAGCACCGGCCATCCGCGTAAGCTATATGGTATTACCGGATAGTCTGCTGGAAAAGTATTGGGCAAACTGCAGTTTTTATTCCTGTACCGTATCCCGTATCGACCAGCGTATTTTGGATGAGTTTATTCGGGATGGATATTTTGAACGATATCTGAACAAGATGCGAAAAATCTACCGGGGAAAGCATGCATTGGTTTTGGAACTGTTAAAGCCTTTTGAAAAGCAATTTATGATTTCGGGAGACAATGCCGGTCTGCATCTGGTATTGACTGCAAAAAATGGGTGTAGCGAAAAGGAACTGCTTGAGAAGGCAGCCGCGGTAGGGGTGCGCGTATACGGAATGTCGGATTCCTTTGTGGAACAGGGCAATAAAAAACCCTCCGTGCTGTTAGGCTTCGGAGGGTTGCAGCCGAATGAATTGACGGAGGGCATAAAGCGCCTCCGCGGAGTGTGGCTTAAAGATTAGTGCTCATCATCTTTCTCTTCATTAAAGAATTCTTCTACAGAATTGGGAATCAATTCTTCCGAGGCGGTATCTTCCTTTGCGGAGACAGCCTCTGCTTCCTCGGAGGCCGGGAGTTCCTGGGCAGGAGCTTCCTCTGCTTCTTCGG
>CALYSH010000300.1 GCA_945485625.1 uncultured Lachnospiraceae bacterium
GGTACGCAGGATTCCCGAATACCACTGCGTTCCACAAAAACTGACAGCCCCAGGCAACAATGGTAGTCATAACACCCACAATCAGGTAAACAATAATTTCTTCGTACTTTTTATACAGTTCCTTACACTTCTCTAGCATGTATTCTCTTTCCTTTTCCTATTATACTACCCTGCAACGGTCCTCACCATTCTGAAATGCTTTGATATTTTCATACACACCCTGCACGCAGCGGGTACGGGCCTCCACACTGGCCCAGGCCAGATGGGGTGTAATGATCAGACGGTTGCTGTCCTGAATCCGGGACAGTGGATTGTCCGCCTCAATGGGCTCCTTCTCCAGCACATCCAGACCTGCTGCCTGAATCTCGCCGGCTACAAGAGCCTCATACAAATCCCGGTTGTTCACCACAGGACCTCTGGCTACATTGATCAGTATTGCGGATTTCTTCATAATCTGCAAGGCCTTCCCATCGATAAAGTTCCGGCTCAAATCACTCAAGGGACAATGCAGGGAGAGGAAATCGCTCTCCCGAAGCAGCGTTTCCTTATCCACCTGCGGGTATTCCGTGCAGCTGCTCTTACCGGTGATGGAGTGGAAGATGACCTTACAGCCGAAGGCCTTTGCCAGTCCGGCCACTCTCCTTCCGATATTGCCCATTCCCACAATGCCCCAGGTCTTTCCCTCCAGCTCATAAAAGGGAATATCAAAGTTGGAGAACCGGTCCTGTGCCCCATAGGCACCGGACTTTACATAATTGTCATAGTACGGAAGCTTCTGGCTCAATGCCAGAGCCAGAGTAAAGGTGTGCTGTGCCACCATACCGGTGGAATAATCCACCACATTGCGCACCTGAATCCCTCTGGATTTGCAATACTCCAGATCACAATTGTCAAAACCGGTAGCCAGCTCGCAAATCAACTTTACATTGGGAGCATCCTTTAAGCTCTCCTCACACATGGGGGATTTGTTGCAGACTATGATGTCCGCCTCCTTCACCCGCTCTGCCACCTGATTGATTCCTACGGTGTTGGGATATGCAATGACCTCACCCAGCTTTCTGAAGCACTCCACCGATATATCGGTTCCGGCGCTATTACGCTCCAGCAATACAATTTTCATCCTCTGTTTCCTCCGGATTATTTCACCACGTCACGATAAAAGGACTGTACATCCTCATCAATTGCGCGGGCTATGGCAGATAAGTATGCCTCCCTATCCTCGGTCAGTACATTCATATTCAGCTGATCGTTTATGTAACCTGTCTCAATCAGATATGCTTCCGGACCGTAATTGACATTGTAATATGCATTGGTGCCATACTTGGGATGATCTGCCACCCTTGCTCCGGTAGCCCGGCCGCCTACCTCGCGGATCACATATAAATAATCCAAATCGGCATCCGACAGCTTCCACTTATATGCACCGGACAGACCGTCCACACGATTATCCCGCTTACTGGAAACAGGCATAATCGTATCCTTCGTCACATTCTCAATCACTCGTCTGGACAAACGCACCCCCGCAAAAATGGAAGAATAAATTTCAAAGCCGGGAGTCTTAATCTTGCTCTCGGAGCTGTTCAGATGAAGGGAAACCGAATACTTCGGCTTGGGCGTACAAATATTCCATACGCGCCCCCCTTCAACGTATGCCTTCCAATAGCACCACTCGTCAGAGCTTGTTCCCTCGGAGCCGTCCCGGGTCAGGGCTACCTTATATCCCATGCCCTCCAAAATTGCCTTCAAATCTTTGGCAAGCTCCAGGGCAACATCCCTCTCATTATAACGTTTTCCATTGGGCTTCAAAATCGTCTTCGGACTCTGTGCACCACCGTCGCAGGTACCATGTCCGGGATCCAGCACAATATCGTACACATCCTCGGGAAGCTCTGTCTTCTCACATACTACCTTGAATACGGATACTTCCTTCCCATTGTCATCCTTCATGGCAGCCGGCTCAATGGTCACCTTGCGGTTTTCTCCGTCATGGGTAATGGTGTAATATTCCAGGGGCTCCATGTCGCTAGCATCAGTGAGTCCATGGAGGGTTTCCTTGCCCGTACTGTCCTTCACACCGATCAGCATCATGTATTCCCCTTCCGGAATACGCTCTAAGCACAATCCCTCATCAATAAACTCGGACATATATACATCGATACCGTCTCTCCCGGGCTGATAATCCATGGTGTATTCCAATACGGACTGATTCTCTGCCACATCAATATCACGATACAGACGTGCCGTTACCTCAGCGGTGGTCTGACTGTCGGAAAACTTGTAAGAAAGCGTACCGTTCAGACCCATATGTGTTCCGTAATAAAAATAACGCTCCACCTGAATGCTTTCCTTGGAAATACGACTGAAATCCCGAACGGATTCCGGTTCTTTGGATTCCCCAGACTCTGTGGTGAGATCCGTACTCTGATCCATATCCACCGGGACATTGACGGGACGGCTCGGCTTCTTCCACATAAAAAATACCGCCACTGCCAAGATAAGAATCACTACTGCTAAACTGACCACAAGAATTATTTTTTTCTCTGTTCCGTTCAGTCCGGGATTTAAAGAAAAATCATCCTCTTCGTCATCTTCATGCTCTTCATCGTATTCTTCGTCATACTCTTCATCATAGTCTTCCACGTATTCCTCCTCATCGTAATACGCTTCCTCCTGATTCGAACCATCGCCTATTATTTTCTCATCCAA
Organism: uncultured Lachnospiraceae bacterium; assembly: GCA_945485625.1. Classification (GTDB taxonomy): domain Bacteria; phylum Bacillota; class Clostridia; order Lachnospirales; family Lachnospiraceae; genus Acetatifactor. The sequence continues at coordinate 2,707 of CALYSH010000300.1, forward strand.
ATCGCTCATCTGTTTCTCCTATGTAGATTACTCACGTAAAACCTCAATTGTACATGATAACATATTCGGTGCGGAAATCCTACTATTTTAAGAAAAAATA
>CALYSH010000301.1 GCA_945485625.1 uncultured Lachnospiraceae bacterium
AATTAGAATTGGAAGGGACTGGGAGAACAGATACGGAATTCGGTGACAGATGCAATCAATACCGGCGATTTCAGCAGATTGAATCGCCTGGTTGCCGATTCGGTAAACAGTGCCCTGCAGGAAGCGAAAACAGAATTCGCCCAGAAAGGAATTCAATATAATCAGATAAAGACACAACAGGATGGCAGAACGGTCTATCATTATGAAAAGAAAACGGTGGAACATACAATCCCGGCACCGAAACCTGCGCCTGCTCCTGCCCCACAGGTGAAACACCCTTTTAAACGGATCGGAAATGTTTCCGGTGTGCTTTATTCAGTGTTTGGAGGGATTCTGTTGGGACTGTCCATTCTGACCTTCCTGGTGATGGGGATTCTGACGTTGGTATTCCGTGCACCGGTTTTTGCAATCCTGACAGGCGTGTTTGGGTTTGGCATTATCGGGGCAGCACGTATGATTGGATTGGGTGGAAGCATTCGCGGGAGACTGAACAGAGCGGAGCGGTATTTAAGGCTTTGCGGCGGAAAGACCTACGTCAGCCTGGCGGAGCTTGCCAAGGCCACGGGAAAAAGTCTGCGCTATGTCCGAAAGGATATTAAGAAGATGATTGCCAAGGGGTTGTTCCCGCAGGGACATTTGGATGAGCAGGAGACTTGTTTTATTCTGGACGACGTTACATATGGACAGTATACCCAGTCGGCAGAGGCTTTTCGAATGCGGCAGCAAATGCTGGAGCAGAAAAAAGAAGAACCAACCCTTTCCGAACAGATACAGACGGAGAAGAACAAGCAGCAGGCACAGTTTGATGCCATGCTCGGAGAGGGAAGAAGCTGTATCCGGAGATTGCGTGATCTGAATGACCGGATTCCGGATGAGAATCTGTCCGCCGATTTGTTCCGACTGGAAAATCTGCTGAATGAAATATTTGATAATCTGAAGGACCATCCGGAGCAGATGAACCGGATGAATAAGCTGATGGATTATTACCTGCCTACTACAATAAAGCTTGTGGAGGCCTATGAGGACTTTGGTCGTGTCAGCAATCCCGGGGAGGATATCCGCAACGCGAAGAAAGAGATTGAGAAGACATTGGGAATCATCAATGATGCGTTTTCGGAGCTTCAGAACAACCTGTTCCAGGAAGCTGCGTTTGACGCGGCCACCGACGCACAGGTTCTACAATCCATGCTGGCAAGAGAAGGTCTGACCAAAGAACCGGCGTTTGTATATGCCGAAAAAAGGGATGAAGAATAATAGAATGGAGGGAAAGCACTATGGAAAAGGATTTGGATGAATTATTAAAGGAAGCACCGACACTGACCTTTGATCCTGTACCGGATACAAAAGAGGAGATTGTGAAAGTTCCGGAACAAGAAGCTGCAAAGGAAATTCAGGATGTGGTATTAACCGAAGAAGAGCAGAAGATGGTAAATGACTTCGCAGCTCAGATTGATCTGACCAATACGCAGATGGTATTGCAGTTCGGTGCAGGCAGTCAGAAGAAAATCGCAGACTTTTCCGAAACTGCCCTGAACAATGTCCGAACCAAGGATATGGGTGAGGTAGGGCAGATGCTTACCGATGTGGTAGCAGAGCTGAAGAGCTTTGAGGAGGAAGAAGAAAAGGGCTTTCTCGGGATATTCAAAAAGGGTGGCAATAAGCTGTCCAATATGAAGGCAAAATATGATAAAGCGGAAGTGAATATTAATAAGATATGCAAGGCCATGGAGGGACATCAGATTACTCTGTTAAAGGATGTGGCGATGCTGGATAAGATGTATGAGCTGAACCTGAATTATTTCAAGGAATTGTCCATGTACATCCTTGCCGGCAAGCAGAAGCTGGAGGAGGCAAAGTCCGTAGAGCTTCCAAAGCTTTTGGAGAAGGCACAGATGAGCAATCTTCCGGAGGATACACAGGCGGCCAAGGATTTTGCCGCGCAGATTGACCGCTTTGAAAAGAAAATTTATGATTTGGAGCTGACCAGAGCGGTATCTCTCCAGATGGCACCCCAGATTCGTCTGATTCAGACCAACGACACTGCCATGTCCGAAAAGATCCAGTCCACCCTGGTAAACACCATCCCGCTCTGGAAGAGTCAGATGGTGATCGCAATCGGTCTGGAGCATTCCACGGATGCAGCGAAGGCACAGAGAGAGGTTTCCGATATGACCAACGCTTTGTTAAAGAAAAATGCGGAGACCTTAAAGATGGCTACCATAGAGACGGCAAAGGAATCAGAACGTGGAATTGTGGATATTGAGACCATTACCGCTACCAACCAGACCTTGATCAGTACCTTGGATGAGGTCATGAAGATTCAGGAGGAAGGACGTATCAGACGTCAGAACGCGGAGGTGGAACTGGCACGTATTGAGGGAGAAATGCGTGAGAAGCTGTTGGCTATGAGCAGGAGCACCACCAATACCCAGTAAGATGCAGAGGAGCAGATTCCCTGAGGAATCTGCTCTGTTTCATTCATTCCTACTTGAATAATAGGTTGAAATCGAATATAATATATATGACTAATATTTACGACAAAAGGGTATGGTGAGACGCACGAGAAGAAGAGTTGCTCTTTTTTCCAATGGTTGGAGTGATGAATATCTGGAGGCTGTGGGAAGCGGTGTGGTTGCTTTTGCAAAGACTGCGGATATTGATGTGTTTGCGTTTGTTGATTTCTCGGTACGAGGTGAAAATGATTCTGAGACTCCCGGCGAGTTTCAGATTTTCACGTTACCTGATTTGAAGGATTTTGATGGTGCACTTTTATTGCCAAATACCTTTAATCTGGATAGAGAG
>CALYSH010000302.1 GCA_945485625.1 uncultured Lachnospiraceae bacterium
CCCGTCATAGATATCCGCCTCTATGCAGCGCACCACGTAGGGACAGCTGCTGTAGTAATGGTTCTTTTCCAGGTTTTCCTTATCATCAATCACAATGACATTCAGGATTTCCTTCTCCCCGGTCTCATCCTTTCGATTCCACTCATTCCGGAAGGAATTGAAGCCCTCAATAATCTGGTGACTCTTGCTGTTATGTCCCAGAATGACTACATTCTTTTGTTCAATCCAATAGTTCTGATTCAGTTTTACGTTCAGGGTCCCGGCAGGAACCGATTCCATGACATCCACATCCTCCCGGGAATCCGCTACGAAAAACTCATTCCATCCTTTTTTGGTATTCATACCACCAATGGGCAGTGCTGCTGAGTGGGTAGAAAGAAACTCTGATATATACTTTGTCTCGTCAGGGATGGGCTCACATTCCCTGCAGAAAAACTCTGCTCCTTCATTGGAAAACAGGGATCCATATACCAGATTCAGCTCCGGCATAATCGAAAACTGGGACAAAATACGCCCCAGAATCTGGTTCACGGGAACCGCAATGATATGGCACTTGCTAAGCTTCTCCTTGTGTCCGATAATCTTCTCGCAGAGCTCCCTGGTCCAGTCATCCTCCACTTCCACAATAATATTCTGGTTGTCAACGGAATCCTCCGCAGAGGTCATCTCCGCTACCTGAATCAGGGTCTTAATGGTATTGGCATTCCCCTTCCCGGAAGCTTCTTCCGTCCGGTGTGCGTTATCCTGATTTAACAGGATAATGGTCTTTGCCTTGGACACAGAGATACTGTGCAGCTGCTCTGTGGAATAGGTATCACCCTCTCTTACAATAATGGTATTCTTCCGGGCAAGTGCCGGGTTCTTCTTGATGGTCTCTGCAAGGCGGTCACGGATTTTTTGTTCCACTTCGTCCCTGCCCTCACTTACCAAGACCACGATCACTTCCTTTTTTTCGGTAAATAACAAATCATGGATGATCTCCGCAGCCCTGTTGTTCCAGTTCAGAATCACTGTATGGTTGGAAATCTTTAGGGCATGCTGTCCCTCATTTGCCTTTTCAATAAAACTGGATATATAGTTGGTAATATAACCGATAACCGCGCCGGAAAAGGTAACCATACCAATCAATACGGTCACCAGACATACAATGATCAGGGTCACACTGGCACTGCCGATATCCGCCACCACATACTGCACACATCCCGCATCCAGAATCATGCTGATGGTATAGAAAACAGAAGCCCAAAAACCTCCCTGAATATCATCCGGGGCCAATACAGAGATTACAAATGCCGATGCCGTAAACAATAAGATGTTCAGCAAAAGAATAAACATCAGGACCACCTTATGGGGCTGCTTTACCATATAAATATTGATTTTCTCACGAATCTTTTGAATCATGTACTCTTTCGGTTCCTTTTCTTATTCTGTATTACTTATTCCGCAGTTTCCTTCCGGTCCGCTTTCTGAGCCGCTTCTTCCCCCGGCGCCGCTTCCTGTGCTTCTTCCTGCACCGCTTCTTCCCTCGCAGGATTTACATGCACCATAATGTGTTTTACCTTCGGTATATTCTGTTCTATCCTGTCATGTACCTGTTCAGCTATTTCGTGGGATTCCCGGAGAGTCTTTTCTCCGTCGGCGCAGATCTCCAAATCCACATAAATCTTGTTACCAAACATACGAGTCCTCAGCAGGTCGACTCCCAGTACTCCCTCCTGATGAAGAACCAGGGCACGGATGCTTCCCTCCGTTTCATCGTCACAGGCCTTATCCACCATCTTTCCCACTGCGTCCTTGAAGATTTCATAGGCTGCATAAACAATCAATACGCAGATAATCAGGCTGGCAATTGCATCCATCACAGGGAAGCCGTGTCTTGCGAAGAAAATTCCCACCAATGCACCCACAGAGGACATTGCATCGGTACGATGATGCCAGGCGTCAGCCATCAGTGCACTGGAGTCTATTTTCTTTGCGTAATATCTGGTATACCAGTACATTGCTTCCTTCACCACAATGGAGACCACCGCCGCTACAAGTGCCAGAGTTCCCGGCAAAACGATATTTTCAGAGCCGGAAACGATATCCATTATCGCCACACGACCGATACCCAGACCGGTAATGCAAAGAATGGTTGCCAGAATAATCGCTGCCACACATTCCATACGCTCATGTCCGTAGGGATGCTCCTTATCCGAATCCTTCGCAGAAATCTTGATACCGATAATCACCACAAAGGTGCTGAATACATCGGATGCGGAGTGAACCGCATCACTGACCATAGCCCCGGAATGAGCCACCAGACCGGCAATCAGCTTAAATACCGTCAGCAGCACATTGGCAACAATGCTCACATAGGATACCTTCATCGCCATTTTTTCAAAATTTTCATCCATAACAGTTACCTCCTAAAAATAGTATGATAGCTCTATGGCACACATAAATCAGTGGGATTATTTCGAAAAGAACATTCAGAAAAAAAGAAAACACCCACGTTCCCAGTAAATAACTACTGTCCCGTAGATGTCACTCTACTGTCGCAAGGGCGACCCGGCTCTCAGGATTCTCCCGGCCTGTTCAGTTTGTACTGTAGCTAATATGCAGTGCAAAGAGTTTATATCCTTTATAACATATAAATATGCCGGAAGCAAGAAAAATTCTACAGCCCTTCCATTTCTTTCTGAAATGTTCTCATTTTGTTGTCGATAAATTCCTCAAAAGACATATTATAAAAACCGGACTCATCGTATTCATCCGTTAATGAGAACGAATAGTCCTTCACCTGATGCGTTAGCCAT
>CALYSH010000303.1 GCA_945485625.1 uncultured Lachnospiraceae bacterium
AATCCGTAGGTATCACAGGAAACAAACCATATGCGAGGAAAAACAAATGAATAAACAGGAAATATCAGAAATCAAAAAACTTTTCCATCCCCGGAAATGCTCCATCACCCGAATCTGCGGATGCTATGTGGATGGAGAAAAAAATAAGAAGGCAACCTTCCGTCAGCCCTTCCTGGCTCTGCCGGAGGAAGAAATGTTCAAATACTTTGAGATTTTCAAGAAGTGCCTTTCCGGTTCCCCGGGAAAAAATCTTCTGACGCTGGAATTCCCCTTAAAAAGCGAGGAACCCGGCGGTACCCAGGAATTCCTTTATCGTCTGAAGGGAAGTGAATTGAAGGACGATGCTCTTTTGGAGGAATACTACGATAAAATCATTCAATCCTATGAATATGTTGGAAACTATCTGATTTTACTCATTCATGATGTATATGATGTTCCGGGCAAAACCACCGACGGACTGGATATGGAAGATGCCTCGGATGAAATCTACGAGTACATTCTCTCCTGCATCTGCCCGGTGGAGCTTTCCAAACCGGGGCTGAGCTATAACGCGGAAGAAAACAACTTCCGGAACCGTATTCGTGACTGGGTAGTAGGAATGCCTCAGATGGGCTTTTTATTTCCTGCCTTCCACGACAGAAGCACTGATTTACATAGCGTTCTGTATTATACCAGGGACGGTGAAGAATTCCAGCAGACTCTACTGGATGAAATCCTGGCATGTCCCCTCCCCCTGTCCGCAGGCGGCCAGAAGGATACCTTCCATGCGATTATCGAAGAGACCCTGGAGGAGACCTGCGACATTGAAACCGTCATCAACATTCACGAAAAGCTGAACGAAATGGTGGAGGAACACAAAGAAGAGCCCGCTCCGCTGGTACTGGATAAGAACGAGCTCAAGACCCTTTTTGCAGACAGTGGTGTCTCAAACGAAAAGCTGGACAAATTCGAGCAGCATTTCCGGGAGACTGCCGGTGAAGATACCGAATTATTTGTAAACAACGTCACCAGTACCCGAAGCCTGGAGGTGAAAACTCCGGATGTAGTGGTGAAGGTGAAACCGGAACGAACCGATCTGCTTCAGACCAGAAACATCGACGGAAGAGAATGTCTGGTAATCACTCTGGACGGTAATGTGGAAGTAAACGGTGTCAGCGTCCGCACGGTTCATCCCGGGGAAGAGGAAGAGCTGTAACACTACACCGGTCCGAATCCGAACAAACCGGCCGCCGGACAAAGCCTTCCAAAACCGGTCTTTTCATTGGGGTAGCGTTCCTCTCCACGCAGAGGCAGCGCTCCCCTTCTTAAAAAAGCTTTCATTTTTTCCCCATACAAAAACACATCATTCCCCCGTACAATCCCCCATTCCATCAAAAGCGCCGCACTGCCGCTGACGATGGGCGCAGAGAAGGATGTCCCCGTCACCTGTACAAAGCCGCCGGTCACGGAAGGAGCCAGCACATCCACACCATCCGCCACCAGATCCGGCTTCTGCCGATTGGCATCCACCGCCAGCGATCTCCCTGTTTCAAATCCCCTCCCGGAGAAGGAGGCATAGGCATCAAACACCGGATCATAGGCCCCTACTGTAATCACTCTTTGGGAAGTGGATGGAATAGTCATTGTAGCATCGCTGGTGGGCTGAAGGAAGGAGGTCCCGGAATTCCGTACTGAACCGGAGGGCAGATACATTGCATATTCTCCGGTCACAATACGTCCCGGCTCCATCCGGAACTCCCAGACTCCGCTCTCCAGATAGGTATCCAGCGGAATCATCTCTACATACAATTCCTGCAGCAGCGAATAGGGAGTGGGGTCGCCAAAATACACCAGCAATCTGGTACGTCCCAGCTGCAGGGTGTACTTCCCCTGTTCCACCTCCGGATTTAATACAATCGACGTTCCCGAAGGATTTCGGATTCGTACCCTGTAATTGTCCTGGAAGCTCTTCCAGAGCTGAACGCTTAAAGAGTTCTCATAATTTGCCACTGCCAGCTCCACAGCGTTCCTTTGCAGCACATTCCCGGACACATGTCCTCCGTTATCTCCCTCATTACCGGAGCCTACGCAAATCACGGTCCTTCCAATCTCCGCCGCATTATCCAGAAAGCGCTCCATTAAGGAAGTTCCATTGTGAGGACCATAGGTGTTTCCAAAGCTTAGATTGATGACCAGAGGCATCTGATACTTCGACGCTATTCCCAGGGCGTATGTGACACCCCTCATGATTTGCGTGGTTCCGGGAAATCCTCCCCGTCCCGTCGTCCCAAGCTTCACAATCAAAAGCTTTGCCTCTGTTGCCACCCCCCGGTAAACACCAGGAGCACATCCGGCTGCAATCCCTGCCACTGCGGTTCCATGGCCTGAGACATCCCGGCTGGGCACGATTGCATACCCCTCTGCCTCTGAAGCCGCCTGCAATGCAGCGTCTATCCTCTCCGACGCGTATTCGGCACCTGTCTGAAACCCCTCCGGCGGAGGCGCATCCTCTGTCTGAATACTCTGATCCCATAGGGCAAGAATTCTGGTTCTCCCCTCCGAATCCAGAAATACCGGATTTCGATAATCAATGCCGGAATCCAAAACGGCAATCAGTACATCCTTCCCACGCAAAAAGGGCTCGCGGGCAGTAATGCCGGTAATACAGGCATTTCTATCCGCAGGCCCCGGGTCTGCATAAAAATATTGCTTTGGCTTTTCCAGATATTCGATTCCCGGAGAAGAATCCACAAGTGATACCAGGTCCTCCTGTACAGCCAGGGTAGCAGATCCTGCAAGGATATA
>CALYSH010000304.1 GCA_945485625.1 uncultured Lachnospiraceae bacterium
CTTAAGGCCTTCCTCTTCTGCCATTTCTACGGTCAGCTCAAGAGGGAAACCGAAGGTATCGTAAAGACGGAATGCGGACTTACCGTCAATCACGGTAGCCTTCTCACTCTTCTTGCTCTCCAGGATCTTCTTGTATTCCTTCAAACCATTTTCAATGGTAGCTTCGAAACGCTCAATCTCCTTCTGAAGCTCGGAAAGGATAAACTCCTTGTTCTTCGCAAGCAGAGGATAGCTGTCATCGTAAATATCATCGATATAGATGCTTGCAATCTGCTTGTAATCCTCAATCTTTAAATTCAACATACGTCCGTGACGAACCGCACGACGGATCAGTCTGCGAAGTACATAACCGGCACCGGTATTTGCAGGCAAAAGCTTTGCTTCGTCACCGATTAACATCACTGCAGTTCTCATATGGTCTGCAATAATACGCATGGATCTGGTCTGCTTCTCGTCTGCATCATAGGTTGCACCGGAAACCTTCTCGATACATGCAATAATGGGCTGGAACAAGTCTGTCTTATATACATCGTCAATACCGTTTAAGAAAGCAAGGTTTCTCTCCAAGCCCCAACCGGTATCCACATTTTTCTTCTCCAGTGGAGTCAGATGACCGTCCTGATGCTTCTCATACTGCATAAATACATCGTTTCCAACCTCGGTATACTTCCCGCAATGACAGCCGGGCTTGCAATTCGGACCACAGGCAGGCTTATCGGAAACATAGAACATCTCGGAGTCGGGACCACAGGGACCGTACTCCAATCCCCACCAGTTGTCCTCTGCCGGAAGGAAGAATACATTCTCCGGCTTAAATCCGGACGCAATACGATATTTTGCGCCTTCCTCATCACGGGGTGCATTCTCATCCCCTTCGAATACGGTTGCTGCAAGATGATCTCTGTCAAACTGGAACACCTCGGTCAGAAGCTCGTAGCTCCACTGACATCTTTCCTTTTTAAAATAATCACCAAGACTCCAGGAACCCATCATTTCAAAGAAGCTCAAATGGCTCTTGTCACCGATTCCGTCAATATCATTGGTACGAACACAGCCCTGCACATTACACAGTCTGGTTCCGAGGGGGTGCTTCTTTCCCAACAGATAAGGCATGATGGGCTGCATACCGGCTACGTTAAACATGGCACCGGTGGAACCGTCGGATACCAGGGATACCGCTCCAACGTCCACATGACCTCTCTTTACATAGAAATCAATCCACTCTTTTCTTAATTCCTTTGAAGTAATCTTTCTCATAATGATTCTAAACCTCTATCCGTAAACTCTCAAAACGTAAACTTATCTGCAAAATACGCGTCCAAATCAGCGATGGCAACACGCTCCTGCTCCATGGAATCACGGAAACGGACGGTTACGCAGCCGTCTGTCTCGGACTCAAAATCATATGTAACACAGAAGGGCGTACCGATTTCGTCCTGACGGCGGTATCTCTTACCGATATTTCCTCTGTCATCGAACTCGCAATTGTACTTTTTGGACAGCTGGGCATAAATCTTCTCAGCACCCTCGTTTAACTTCTTAGACAAAGGAAGCACACCGATCTTAACCGGGGCAAGTGCCGGATGGAAATGAAGCACGGTACGTACATCGCCGCCCTCCAGCTCTTCCTCGTCATATGCAGCGCACAGGAATGCAAGAACAACACGGTCCGCACCCAGAGAAGGCTCAACAACGTAAGGAATATACTTCTCCTTCTTCTCATCATCAAAGTAGGTCATATCTTCACCGGAGGTATTTGCATGCTGGGTCAGATCGTAATCGGTTCTGTCCGCGATACCCCAAAGCTCACCCCATCCGAAGGGGAATAAGAACTCGATATCGGTGGTACCCTTGCTGTAGAAGCAGAGCTCCTCAGGGGAATGGTCTCTCAAACGAATTTCGTCTTCCTTGATACCAAGAGAAAGCAGCCAGTCGCGGCAGAAGGCTCTCCAGTACTGGAACCAATCCATGTCCGTGCCGGGCTCACAGAAGAACTCCAGCTCCATCTGCTCAAACTCTCTGGTACGGAAGGTAAAGTTGCCGGGCGTAATCTCGTTACGGAAGGACTTACCGATCTGTCCGATACCAAAAGGAATCTTCTTTCTGGAGGTACGCTGGACATTCTTGAAGTTAACGAAAATGCCCTGAGCGGTCTCGGGACGCAGATACACCGTATTCTTCGCATCCTCGGTAACACCCTGGAAGGTCTTGAACATTAAGTTAAACTGACGAATATCGGTAAAGTTATGCTTACCGCAGGAAGGACAGGGAATATTCTTCTCCTCCACGAAATTCTTCATCTGCTCCTGGCTCCAGGCATCAACGCTCTCGTTCAGGGTAATTCCGTTTTCAGCGCAATAATCCTCAATGAGCTTATCTGCACGGAAACGCTCATGGCACTCCTTACAGTCCATTAACGGGTCTGCAAATCCACCCAGATGTCCGCTGGCAACCCAGGTCTGGGGATTCATCAGAATGGCACAGTCCACACCTACATTGTAAGGGTTTTCCTGAATAAATTTCTGCCACCACGCTCTCTTCACATTGTTCTTCAGCTCAACCCCGAGATTGCCGTAGTCCCATGTATTCGCAAGACCTCCGTAAATCTCAGAGCCGGGATATACAAATCCTCTTGCCTTGGCCAATGCTACGATTTTTTCCATTGTCTTTTCCATGATATCGTCCTCTCCTTCACCACCGTAAACGGCAGGTTATTTTTCTTGCATGATTTTAATCGACAGCCTGTTTCCCTCAATATCCTCTACTGTGCAGCCATTGAA
>CALYSH010000305.1 GCA_945485625.1 uncultured Lachnospiraceae bacterium
TCTGCCCTCTTTTTGTTCTACTCGATGAGAAGGTGGCAGTCTGCCCAATTGTACACGGCATCCCGCATATCCCAGGTCATAAGACCGAATGTCTTAACATATGATGGACTGTACTACCATGTCCTTAAGGGTAATTCCCGACGGACAAATAAGCATGTGGCGGAGAAATTATGGATGAAAAGAAATACGACAAAATTGCTGAATTTGATGCGGCTTTTACAAGTAATACCTTAAAAAAGCTGAAAATATTATATTACTATCTCCCCGCATCATCCCGGAGAGGACTTGCCTGTTATATCAAGCTTGCAGAGCTTCAGCTGGCTCTTGACAGGAACCGGACCCTTCTGCCAAAGGGTGCCGCAGCACAGGCAGAGGGGGATTTCCCCACCATATGCGGCGAGCTTCTGCCCTATTGTGATGAGGAAGAGGCCGCAAGCTTACGCCAAATGCAATCCATGATGCAGCAATGGGAAAATATGCAGGAAATGTTGCAGACCGTACAGCTGATGCAGGAGCTGATGCCCCAGGGAGATTCCGGGGAAGGCTCTCCCTTCTCTTCTCCCGACAACATGGACCTGGAACAAATGATGAATCTATTCAACATGATGAAATCATCATAAATTCTTTCGAAAGGAAAATCATATGAATCCATCAACGGAAACACCCCAATGGATGCAGGATGCATCCGTACAAACAATCCCCAGAGAAAAGCTTTTCTTTCTTCAGGAGGCCTTCGCCGGTCTTCAGGGAAAGAATCAGAAACAGGCCATGAGCGTACTGCTCCCCCTGCTGAAGAAAGCCAAGAAGGAAGGGCTGACACTTACGGGGGAGGAAATGCAGACAGCCATACAGGCCATCCGAAAATACAGTACCCGGACAGAATTGGAACAGATAGACCGTTTTTTTGAAGGTCAGGTTGAAAATATGGGCAAAAAAATGTAAGGAGTTGTTTTTGCAACAGCCCCTTACACATCATAAGCTTTCTTACTTTGCTACAATATTTACAATTCTTCCGGGTACATAGATTTCCTTTACAATGGTTCCGGTGAGCTTATCCCCTAAGCTCTCCTTTGCCATTGCAATCACGGATTCCTTATCCGCATCCTTGGATACCATAAGTGTTCCCTTCATCTTGCCATTGACCTGAATACCGATTTCAATGGTGCTCTCCACAGTCTTCGCCTCATCATAGGAAGGCCAGGTGGTCTGGTATACCTTTCCTTCAAAGCCTGCAATCTCCCACAATTCCTCGGTAATATGCGGAGCAACCGGATTCAACAGGGTAAGCAATGTCCGGTACTCGCCTCTTGTGATGGAATTCTTCTTGTAGAAGTCATTAATCAATGACATCATGGCGGCAATTGCGGTATTGTACTTCAGAGACTCGAAGTCATTGGACACCTTCTTGATGGTCTGATGCATCCTGGTCTCCATATCCGCACTGTAACCCTCTTCACCGGTTAAGATATCCTGCAGCTTCCATACTCTCTCCAGGAATCTTCTGCAGCCCTTTACACCATCCTCGCTCCATGCAGCACTCAGATCGAAGGCACCGATGAACATTTCGTAGGTTCTCAGGGTATCTGCACCGTAATCTCTTACAATATCGTCAGGATTTACCACATTACCACGGGATTTGGACATCTTCTCACCGTTGGAGCCCAGAATCATACCATGACTGGTTCTCTTCTGATAGGGTTCGGGACAAGGAACCACCTTCTGGTCGTAAAGGAATCTGTGCCAGAATCTGGAATACAGCAAATGCAGGGTGGTATGCTCCATTCCGCCGTTATACCAGTCTACAGGCAGCCAGTACTCCAAAGCTTCTTTACTTGCCAATGCTTCCTTATTGGTGGGGTCGGTATATCTTAAGAAATACCAGGAGGAGCCTGCCCACTGGGGCATGGTATCGGTTTCTCTCTTTGCAGGGCCACCACAGCAGGGACAGGTGGTGTTTACCCACTCATCCATGGCAGCAAGAGGGGACTCTCCGTTGTCGGTAGGCTCATAGGACTCTACCTCGGGAAGCATCAAAGGAAGCTCAGACTCATCCAGAGGAACAAATCCGCACTTCTCACATTTTACAATCGGGATGGGCTCACCCCAGTAACGCTGTCTGGAGAATACCCAGTCACGAAGCTTGAAATTGGTCTTGCTGTGACCGATGCCCTTCTCCTCCAGGAAAGCGATAATCTTCTCCTTTGCCTCTGCAACGGATAATCCATCAAGGAAACCGGAGTTGCACAAGGTACCGGTAGCCACATCGGTAAATACCTGCTCCTGGACGCTTACCGGACTTCCTGCTACCACCTCAATAATCGGAAGGTGAAACTTCTTCGCAAAATCCCAGTCTCTCTCATCATGTGCAGGAACTGCCATGATTGCACCCGTACCATAAGTCATAAGTACATAATCGGATACCCAGATCGGAATCTCCTTCCCGTTTACCGGATTGGTAGCGGTCAGGCCCTCAATTGCTACGCCGGTCTTATCCTTCGCAAGCTCGGTACGCTCGAAATCAGACTTCTTTGCTGCCTGCTCACGATATGCTACCAGCTCATCGTAGTTCTTGATCTCATCCTTATACTTCTCAATCATGGGATGCTCCGGAGAAACAACCATGTAAGTTACACCAAACAGTGTATCCGGTCTTGTGGTGTAAATGCGAAGGGTTTCCTCCTTACCTGTCAAAGTAAAGTCAACCTCAGCACCGGTGGACTTACCAATCCAGTTCTTCTGGGAAACCTTTACCCGTTCAATATAATCCACGTCA
>CALYSH010000306.1 GCA_945485625.1 uncultured Lachnospiraceae bacterium
TCAGTAGAAGGGACTTCCCAAGAATCTCGCGGCTTTAGCCATGAGAGGTTCAATTATCACATTTACCAGTGCAGGTCAAGAGCATACAAATCAATTAAGATTAAATCTCAACCAGTTATATGGAAAGGATATCAATACTTGGGGCGGTGCATACTCGGGTACACTGAACTTCTATACAAAAATTGTAGTTATTAATGCTCAGTAGAAAACAACATAGTTTTTCAAGGTATCATTTCATGCGAAGAATTAGGGTTTTGGCACTTCTTAGCCTGATCTGTTTTCTGAGTTTTTCCAGGGCTGCGCTGGCTCAGGAAACAGAGCAGGAAAATTATGCCGGGAGTACAAATGTCAAGGCTTATGTGATAGCAGCTTCGGAAGATATTCCTGAAAAAGATGGAGAACAGCCCAAGGATAGCGGTGAAACGGATGTAAAAACAGGAGATGAAAGCCGGATAGTATTTGGGGCGGTCTTGTTATTGATGTCCGGTACTGTGCTCTTATGCGGCGTAAGGAAAAGAAGGCTTAAGTGAATATGTTTGGGTTTCAGCCCTCTGCCGACAGATCGTTATGACTGTCAGCGGAGGGCTGATTTATGAAAATGTATGGTTTATCTGAAGTGCCGAAAGAGTATTAGGTTATCGAAAGAAAGGAAGGAACAGATAATGCAAGCGGCATATTTTGTAATGTTAATGATTTCTATAGGCTATGTATTTTTTCTGATGAGCAGATTTCAAAAGCATATTTCGGTGTATTATATTCTTATGACAATCGCAGTTGTCATCGTAAATCTGGGTTATGTGCAAATAGCCGGAGCAAAGACGGAGGAGGCAGTTTTGCTGGGGAATCAAGTATATTGCCTGGCATATCCTTTTTTGCTGCTGTTCACAATCCAGGCCATTGCGGATTTGTGTAAAACTCGCATTCCGGCAGCTGTCAGGGTGCTGTGCATCTGTATTTGCCTTACTATATTTCTGGGAGCATCCTCCGCTGGAAGGGTGGACTGGTACTACCGCAGTGTGAAGATGGTGATACGCGATGGCTACACTTTTCTGCAAAGAGAATACGGCCCGCTTCATTTGCTGAGCCCGATCTACATAGTGTTAACGCTGGGGTGCGGACTGATTATTGTTGCCAATGCGCTGCGCAAAAAGAAACATGTGTCCCACTTTGTCAGTGTAGGCTCTCTTTGTCTGTTGATTCTGTGCAGTGCCACCTTCGTGGGAGAGCGAATGGTGGGGCTGAAGGTAGAGTTGCTGCCAATCGCCTATACCATTTGTGCGGGTGGAATTCTTTTGCTGTTGAACCGGGTGGTCACTTATGATGTAAAGGGTATTTCCAGAGAAGCCATTGAGGAGAGCCGGGAGTATGGTTTCGTGATCTGTGATGGTAAATTTCGCTTATCTGGTGCAGATGAGCAGGCCAAGCACTGGTTTCCGGAGTTGAATAAACTTAAGATTGATTACCGAATTCAGGATTTTTCTACGGATTTCCTGCGTCAGCTACAAAAATGGGTTGTGACAGGGGATTCTCAGAATGTTGTTTACTTTGAGCGTGAGGGTAGAATTCTGGAAGTCAGCCATTCCGTCCCTGAGATGAACCGGAGGATCCTGCATTGTATCCGTATTCGAGATGACACCCCACAACAGCAGTACCTCAAATTGGTGGAGCGATATAATGTAGAACTGGGCGAGCAGGTGAAGGAGAAAACTGCCCGGCTGGTGGAGGTACAGAACGACATCATCGTCAGCATGGCAAGTATCGTTGAAAACCGGGATAACAATACCGGCGGCCACATCCGACGCACCAGCGACGTGGTGAGAGTGTTCGTAGAGCATCTGTTGGTCACGGATTATTCCTCTGCATTGACTCGGGAGATTGCGGACAAGATTATCAAAGCCGCGCCTCTGCATGACTTCGGAAAGATTGCCATTCCTGACAGCATTCTCAATAAACCGGGTAAATTTGTTTCAGAGGAGTATGAGATTATGAAGCTCCACTCCCAAAAGGGTGCGGAAATCGTAGCTCGGATTCTACAGAATTCCGATGACCTTCAATTTAAGAACATTGCCGTGAATGTGGCTCACTATCATCATGAAAAGTGGGATGGTACGGGGTATCCCTGCGGACTTGTCCAGGAGGAGATTCCTTTGGAAGCCCGGATCATGGCACTGGCGGATGTGTTTGACGCATTGGTGAGCAATCGGGTATACAAGGGGCAGTTCAGCTTCGACAAGGCTTTTGGCATTATCGAGGAGTCCTCCGGCAGCCACTTTGACCCGTCTCTGTGTAAAGCGTTTCTGCAATGTCGTTCTCAAATCGAGACATTGTATAACAGCAACCTGGATTGAAATGAGGAGGTTATTGTATGCCTTTTGAAATAGTACAAAATGATATTGTGAATATGCAGGTGGATGCGGTTGTGACCACTGCAAATCCCAACCCCGTCATTGGTTCCGGCGTTGACAGCGGGATACATAAGAAAGCCGGACATGAGCTGCTTGCAGCAAGACAGAAAATTGGCTGCATTGAGTTCGGTGATGCGGTTATCACTCCCGGATTTGGATTGGATGCCAGGTATGTTATTCATACGGTAGGGCCGATCTGGGAGGATGGAAACCATGGAGAGGAGCAGATTCTTTCTTCATGCTATAGAAAGTCTCTGGCTTTGGCTAAAGAGCATGAGTGCGAGTCTATTGCATTTCCTTTGATAGCCACAGGTAATTATGGTTTTCCGAAGTCACTCGCTTTGCAAATTGCTGTCCGTGAAATC
>CALYSH010000307.1 GCA_945485625.1 uncultured Lachnospiraceae bacterium
ACAGGATAGCGTGTCCTTTAGGTGGCATCTGTCAGCACCTCCGCATCCGCAAGCAAGGCTTTGTAGTTAGTCGGGTCAATACCGGACAGCTTGGATGAGCCGTACTTCTGGAGCAGAGCACGAATTTCGGCGGTGTGCCCCTTTCGGGACTTGTCCGCGAGGACGGCTCTGACCTGCTCCAGGGTCAGTGCGGCTTCGGCAGGGGCGGCAGCGTCAGGGGCCTCATCAGCCGATTCGGTGCTGAACACCTCTGCCAGCGTATCTGCCACATCGTTAATCGTAGCGGCGGCGCTGCGCAGGTCCCTGATTGCCATGTCCAGTTCGCTGATTTTGCCCATTGACGGTGCCTCCTTCCTTGATTTGCTTCTGCTTGATCGTGCGGTTGATGCTCTTTGCCAGGTTTGCGGATACGATGATGAAGTCCAGGAGGATCTCAACCAGTTCCTCTTCCGGCGTCATCGCGGTGTTTTCGGACTCGTACATTCTTTTTCACCTCCCGCAAGGAGCCGTATCGTGTTGCCCCTTACACCCACCACTGCGGATGAGGTGTGCCGATTTACGAAGAAAACAAAGAGTTTTTCAAAAAAAGTCTGGGAACTCAGCTGCAAGTATCTTTTTTACACGGTCGAGCCTGGAACGAAAAGTTGTGTTCTTGATTCCAATTTCTGCTGCGATTACCAGGTCACTCTTCCCAGCCAGGCGCATCTTTCCGATGTCGAGCGCTTCAGGCATCAGTTCACCGAGACGGTCAAACAGCAGTTGGAGGGTCTGGCGATCAGCAACGATATCAGCAATTAGCGGAGAAGGGTCTGCCAAGCTATCAATCCATGTGATTTCCTCTCCGTCCTCATCGGCTGTTGTCTCGTAGTCGAGGGAAACAGTATCGCCGGCTCTGCGGAAGGAACAACTGGCACAATCCATATCGCAGTCCAACCGCTTCTTTTCTGGACATACGCACTTACCGTGGCGTTGCTGTTTCTGACGGAAGAGGTTGATGTCGTGGTAGTAAGCGTTAAACTCCTCGCATGTACAGGGGATGCGTTCCTTGGTGGAACGAAGGTAGATGTAATACTGCTTGTCATTGGTTTGCATAAAAAATCCTCCGATTTCGGTGATTCCGAAACGGAGGAATTGAAGGTAGCCGCAAAATGGGTGCAAGTGACCAACCGCAGTCCAAACGAATTACTCCGTTTCGGATTGCAGCAAACCCGCTCAAAAGGCAGCTACAGTATTTAGTTGTCTACCATCTACAGTTGAGCCATCAGTGATCAGCTGATGCTGTAAATAGCGGCTGCGATTGGGCCTTTTAATGTCGCGCCCGAGACGAGTCCTTTTCGCATCGAGATTGTCCTTTGAGGCTCTACAATGTCCTTATCTCGTGCGAACGGATTGACAATCGGACATTCCTGCGCTATAATATTTTTGACTCTCATTGCAGCAGATGGGAGTTGCCCTGAATGTCAGCTTTATTATATAAAATGGGGGTCTGCGATTTAGGGATTGAATGGTTCACCGCAGTTCAACATGGTTCAAATTTACGAAAAGGAGAAAACGCAGTGGAATTTAAAACTCTGTTCCCGATATTGAAGAAATATTTGGCGGATGATGCTGATGTCCCATATTTCTTTCGTGAATTGATGGCCATGATTACTACGGTCACCGAGGAAGAATGGGGTTCCAGTAAGGATCCCTCAACAAAGACAAAAGATGAGACTCTGCGGACTTATGCCAAAAGGGGTATTTCACAGAAACTGGCAAAAGCCATCGTTTACAGGCTTACGCCGGAAATCCTCGTTGAGCGTATCAACGAGAAAAGCGAAACGGTGAGGAACCTTCTTGCTTCAGATTTGCACGGCTACGATGCCTCTCTGAATGCGGAGAATGTGGCAGAGCAAATTGCAGCTTGGATAGTTGAGATCGTCCAGACCCGTGCCGGACTTATCCAGCAGAGTGAACTGGAAAAGCAAAAGCAGAAACAGGCCGAAGCCGGGCTGCGGAATCAATACGGTTACTACCTTCTGAATGAAGTCGGTCATTACTGTCCATTTCCGGGTTGCGGCAGGCCGCTAACTGTTTCCAAAGACGGAAAGGCAGCGGATGCCTACTGTGTCAGTGTGATAGACAAAAAGAAAGCACCAGAGGTACGAAACCTTCTGGCGCTGTGCCCGCAGTGCTATGCTACATATTCAATTGACGGCGATCCTAAAGTCAGCAAAGAACTCTTAAACGTGAAAAAGATTCTGGAGACCCGTGCGCAAAGCCTAAGTCTCATTGATGACCTGCCGCTGGAAAAGGGCATCATCCGTGCGATTGGAAAAATTAAGAAGTTAAACGAGAAGGATCTTGCGGATGCCTCCCTTGACCCAAAGGAAATCAAACAGAAACTGCGCCCTGCCGATAACATTGCTCTGTACCACACTATTAGTTTCTATGTAACCACGTACTTTGTGAAAATCAAGGAAATCATGATAAACCTGGATAAGCGTGGTGAGATTGACTACGAGGAAGTTCAGGATCAGATGAAGGCCATATACAGACGATTGAAGAAAGCCAAGAAAACGAACATAGAGATTTTCAACGAGATTGTCGCAAAAATCCATCGTATAAGTCTGCAGGAAGACATCTACTGTCAAATCGTTGTTTCCTATTTCGTTCAGAGTTGCGAGGTGTTCGATGCAATTACCGAATAAATTGTATTCATATAAAAACAGCACCCTGGCGCTGATTCCCATCGTGCTGAAGGAAATTCAGGAACGACCCA
>CALYSH010000308.1 GCA_945485625.1 uncultured Lachnospiraceae bacterium
CAGCAAAGTCATTCAAGGGAGCGGAAGGCGCTAACAAAATATCGTTGCCTGCCAACAAAGCCTTCACACAAGGATTATCCGAACGACGAGTGGAGGCTCCTTTCATCGCCAAGGCATCCGTGAAACACAAACCACGGAATCCCATCTCCCCCTGCAACAGATCGGTCACGACCGAACGAGAGAAAGAGGTTGGCGTGCGCGTTTTATCTAAGGCCTTCACATACAAATGGCCCGTCATCATACCCGCAAATCCCTCACGCACATACCGTTGAAAAGGTGGCAACTCCACACTGTCCAACCGTTCACAGGAATGGTAAAGCGTCGGCAAGGTTTTATGCGAATCCTCCGATGTATCGCCATGGCCCGGAAAATGCTTCGCCACGGAGAGAATGCCCGTGCGCTCCAGGCCTCTCGCATAGGCGATGCCCTTCTCTGCCACCTGCTCCGGCTCCTCACCAAAAGAACGCAAGCCAATCACCGGATTATCCGCATTGCTGTTCACATCCAGATCGGGAGCGAAATTGATATGAATGCCCAATTCCCGGCACTGCCGACCCACCTCTTGGCCATAAGCCTCGATCAGTTGATTATCGGCAATCGCCCCCAGCATCATGTTTTTCGGGAAACGGGTCGTACCGCTCAGGCGCATCGACAAACCCCACTCGCCATCCAGCGCAATCAGCAGCGGAACAGCGGAAGCCTTTTGCAACCGATTGGTTACCACCGCCTGCGTCTCCGGATCTCCCTTATGAAACAGCACGCCACCGATCTTAACCTCCTCCACGTAACGCATCAACCGTTGCATATTGCGGGTGTCAGACTTCGGGTTCGCGATGATCATAAAAAGTTGCCCGATGCGCTGCTCATAGCTCATCGCATCAAACACGGAATCCACCCAGTGGTTCATCTTCGCCTCATCCACCGAACGATACAACTGAGGAACTGTCTGCGCACTGCCATAACCCAAAGTCAGGCAAACCAATAAGAGTATATAGAGTGTCTTTCTCATCACCATTCACATTTTTGCTCCCCAAAATAAAGGAAATAAGCTGTAACAAGCAAGCATAAAGCGGAAAAAAGCCACGACAATTTGCGCGACAGCGATTTATTTCGTTACTTTGCACCCGCTTTACGTAATCTCTGGCGGGAAAAGTAGCCCGTTACATTGCGTTTCAGGATTAATTAAACACAAAAAGCTATTTTAAAACAATGGATTTAATTAAAATTGCAGAGGAAGCATTCGCAACCAAGAAAGAACTTCCTTCATTCAAGAGTGGTGACACGATCACCGTTGCGTATCGTATCAAAGAGGGTAACAAAGAGCGTATCCAGCAGTATCGCGGTGTCGTAATCCGCATCTCTGGCCACGGCGACAAGAAGCGCTTCACGGTTCGTAAGATGTCTGAGAACGTGGGTGTTGAGCGTATCTTCCCGATCGAGTCTCCGTTCATCGAGAGCATCACGGTTAACAAGCTCGGTAAAGTACGTCGTGCGAAATTGTATTACTTGCGTGCGCTTACTGGTAAGAAAGCAAGAATCAAAGAGAAGAGAGTCTAAGACTCTTCCGCTTATGGGCATACGAAAAGCCATCTCTTTCCCCAAAGAGGTGGCTTTCGTCATTTAAGCGGGCAACGAACCGTAATCCTCTTTTTTGTTACAGTTCTTCAACCCATTCGCTTTGTCAAAAGCCAAGGAAAAGCTACCTTTGCGGTAACGCTTTCCAGTAAATGTCTTGTAGCGACAAGAGAAGAGGAAGGTCATTTTCAGAATCGAAAGGTGTTATTGTTATACTTCTTCTGCATTCAAATCTCGCAAATTTGCAATGGAACAAAAGTCATAGCGATAACACCCCACTTTGTTAGGTATGCAATCCGATGGCGGTTATGCCATTTCCGAAGGGAATTACACCACTTTAGTATTGATAGACTTGACCGAACATGTTTTTGCGTTCAACCTCTCTCATTTAGAGATGCTCCTTCACGCACAATTAGGCGAGGAAGATTCCATGTTTATCCGAACCGGTAAACGGCTTATTATCAACCGAGAGTATGTTTACAAAGTAAATATTGGCAAGAAACAGCTGATCTTGGCAGACATTCGCAACAATATTTCCATCCCCCTGACCGCCTCAAAAGTGGCCCTCCGGCAGCTAAAGAATCACCTGGAGTCGCAACTCTCACTCCCCTCCTCCTCCGACGGCACACATCGGCCCCCAAGATAACAAAAAATCAATTGCGAGAGCTTTTCTACAGGGTGAAAAATCTTCCCGCGAGTCGCGGCGGCTGTTTTCAAGGGTGAAAATGCTTCCCGCGAGCCGCGGCAGCTTTTTTACAGCGTGATATTTCTTCTCGCGAGCTGCGGCGGCCTTTCTACAGCGTGTATATTATTAAACAGAAAAAACTTTCAACACTCTCGTCCATTTGTTACTACAGCCAGTTGAATCATAGTCACGGCAAGAAAGGCTTGTTCCATGAGAAAAGTGCCTTTTTAGAAATGAGTTATTACATTGCCAAAATTCACCATGTTTAGTATTTTCCACATTATGATATATTACAAATGTAGGTTTGTTTCTAAAATGCGCCATAAAAGAATTAAGTCTGGCAGTTTTTATATCGTCAATATACGGACTGACACAAACAAAATAATTATTACAAGTTATAATACTGTCAACAACTGAAAGAAGGTGTTGGCTACTGTAATCATCAATGTCAAGTATATTTGAAAACAAATGAATTGT
>CALYSH010000309.1 GCA_945485625.1 uncultured Lachnospiraceae bacterium
TAAGGTTGCTGTTATTTTAGGGTATTCCTCCGGCAGATTAAATGAAGGTACCCTGGAAATCCCCAATGCGGTGGATGCATATTTGAAATACTCTGAGAACCTGGGTACCGCTTATGGTTATTGCGCGGTTGGAAAACAGAAGAATTTTCTGTATTTCCGCATGGCAGTTGATAAGACCGATGCCAATGGTGAGGTCATATATGTGGATGACCTGGACAGACCGATTTATGAGGAGGACGGGGTAACCCAGAAGCGTGATCCCATTACAAATCAGCCCCTGTATGAGAAGAAGGCGGAGAAGGAGATTGTCTTCAAGCCCTGTCTGTATGAGGATTATGATCAGTGGAAGGATTTGGAAATCAATCAATTCTACTATGATAAGAATCAGAATTCCGTATCGGGAGGTAGCGGAAGTGCTGAGCCCAATTATGCTTTGACGCTGGACTCCTCCGTTCAGAGAATCCAGAATGCTACCGTTAAGTATATCGGCAACCAGACTCTGATCGCCGGTACCGGCAGTGAGGTGGGTACCTGGACCGTAGGTGCGGAGATTACCACTCCCGAGCAGGGAATTTTCCGCGGCGAGAAGGCCGGAAACATTGAGAACCTGATCGTAGGACGGGATATGAGCGGTATCGGTGATTATGCGTTCTACGGTTGTATCAATTTAAAGAGTATTAAACTTGAAAACGGTCTGGATACCATCGGCAATTATGCCTTTGCAAACTGCCGGAACATTCAGAGTATAGATCTGGACATCGGTTCCATGATTTCCGTCATCGGAGATCATGCATTTTATAACTGTCAATCCTTAAAGAGCTTTGTAATGCCCAAACAGGTTACAAAGCTTGGGGATTCTGCGTTTGAAAAGTGTACAGAGCTCAAGAGCATCGAATTATGCGGCAATCATTCCAAGGTTTCCCTGGAAAAGCTTGGATACGATGTATTCAAGGACTGTTCTTCCCTGGAGGGTATTACGTTCCCCGAAAGCCTGGAGGAGAACATTGATATCAGCATGTTCGAGGGCTGTGAGTCCTTAAAGTATATTGCGGTAAAGAATAATAAAATAAATCTGGTAACCGGAGAAGGCTTAAATGATTCCTTCGGCTTTGAGGAGTTTAAAGCGGTGGTTCCGGAAAGCTTCTATGTGGAGGGCTTCCCTCAATCCGATTTACATATTACATGTACGGATAATATGATTGCCTTTAAGTATATCAATAAGAACGGCGGTGCGGATATCTATGAGATCACCATTACCGACAAGGATGGCTTGAGCGCTGTATATCAGGTGAATTCATCCAATGAGCTGATTAAGTGTGAAATTCCTGCGGGTATGAAGGAGGTTGTCCTTCCGGGCACCATCGGACCTTATCAGATTACTTCCATCTGGTCCACCAGCTTCCAGAATAACTGTTATATTGAGAAAATCAGTATTCCTTCTTCCATACTGAATATTGACGCAAATGCCTTCCGGGGCTGTCATAATTTAAAAACGGTTATTTTTGAAGAGCCTGTAAATCTCCAGAGCATCGGAACGGGGGCGTTCCAGACGCAGGATGTTCTTTCGCATAACAGCTCCTGTACGGATACCACATTGCCTACCGTACCGGAATTGCGTTTCGTGGGCCCGATTTCGGAGAACTGTGTTCCCTTCCAGTATGCAATGAACCCTGAAAACTATTTTAATAACAGGGAACAGCGTAAAACCTATATTTCCTATTACAGCAGCTGGCCTACCAATCTGGTGGTTCAATACAATGATGAGACGGATAAGAATGAATTGATCAGTTATCCCACATTTGCTTCCTTTAAGCGAATATATGATCTGGGTGACCCCGCATTGTTCTCCGATGCGCAGATTGAAGCTTTGATTGATGAGTATCCCAGCATGACCTCTTCCAATGCGGTGACTTATGCAAAAGCGGTACGCGGAGCTCTGGATAAGAATACACCGGCATTGAAGGATACCATGACCATGTATGAGGAAGATATTATTAATGCTGCTTTGAATCTGGAGCTTCCTGATGGAATTGAGTCTGTTCAGTCCGGTATCTTCGTGGTGGGCGAAGCGGATGACAATCTGATGGATATGGAGAAAACTCTGACTGCCTATGGAATTGAAAGGGTGGAAAAGGAAGCCTTCAAGGGCTTTGAAAATCTGACAGAGGTTTATTTATTGAATAATACCGAAGTAATCGGCGATTATGCCTTTGACGGATGTAAAAAGCTGGAGAAGGTTTATCTTGCGGACTCCGTAAATTCCATCGGATTAAGACCTTTTACCAATTGTCCCAAGCTCGTAAATGTAAACTTTGGTTCGAATCCAAAGTATGAATGCGTTAATTCCGTGATTTATGAGAAGGATATGCTGGGTGAACGATTCAAAATCGTTGAGTTTTTGGAAGGAAGAGTGGACGGATATATTGAGCCGGATGAGTTTGAGGGAATCTCTGAAATCGCGAAGGAAGCGTTCGCCGGTGAAAATGTAAAGGTTAGTAATGTGGACTTAAGCAAAACGCAGATTGTGGAGATTCCGGAAAGAGCTTTTGCAGATACAAAGCGTCTGAGCAATATATACCTGCCGGAAACCTGGGAGCGGATCGGTGACAGTGCATTTGCAGACAGTTCATTGCTGTTTGCACAGATTCCCGGAAATACTGGATATATCAGCGACAATGCATTTGAAAATCATGACCCGGCCCTGAAGTTCTTCTGCCCGGATAAGAGCTATGC
>CALYSH010000310.1 GCA_945485625.1 uncultured Lachnospiraceae bacterium
CGCTGAAAGATGGAAATTTGTCAGACCTTGAAAGGCTTTCTAAACTGCTTGGTGAGCAGACTGAAATAGCAGATACTGAGGCACAGAAACAGGCGGCTTTCCTTGATGCAGTTAAAAAGGCGGTAACAGATGCAGATTGAAAAGTTTTCTAAAAAGCAAGGCGAGATACTCAAATTCGCATATAGCGATGAAGGTGTTTTGATCTGTGACGGCGCTGTTCGTTCTGGAAAGACCATTGTTATGTCGTTTGCGTTTGTCCTATGGGCGATGGATAACTTTGACAAGACAAACTTTGCAATCTGTGGCAAGACGGTTTCAAACGCTGAAAGAAATATCCTGCGACCATTTCAGCAGATTGAGGGGATGCCGTTCAAGATGCAATACAAAATCAGCACAAGAATGTTGACGGTTCGATGTGCTGACCGCGAGAATTATTTCTACCTGTTTGGTGGCAAGGATGAAAGCTCACAAGCGTTGATTCAGGGCTTGACTTTGGCTGGCGTTCTATTTGACGAGGTGGCATTGATGCCGAAGTCGTTTGTTGACCAGGCCATTGCCCGTACTCTGTCATTCAAAAATGCAAAGCTGTGGTTTAACTGCAACCCAGAAAGCCCGAACCATTGGTTTTACAAGGAATGGATAACCGATGATAAAAAGCAAAAAAAGCACCTCCATTTTCTCATGCGTGACAATCCTATTCTTGGAGATGCTGAAATAGCAAGAGCGGAAAGTTTCTTTGCTGGTGTTTTCTATCAGCGCTTCATTTTGGGCGAATGGGTTCTGTCTGAGGGGCTTGTTTATGACTTCGGTGAGGACAACATCGTTGATGAAATCCCGGCCAACGGAGAATATTATATCTCCATCGACTACGGCACAATGAACCCGTTTTCTGCTGGTCTGTGGTGCGTTTTGGGAGACAAGGCAACCAGAATAAAAGAATATTATTACAACGGCAGAGAAAAGGCCGTACAGCGCACGGATGAGGACTACTGCGACAGCGTGGAGGAATTGGCGAATGGGTATAATATCCGGCAAGTGATTGTTGACCCCTCGGCGGCTTCCTTTATAGCCGCATTGCGACGGCGTGGGTTTACAATCCGAAAGGCGAATAATGATGTGCTGGATGGTATCCGCAGAACGGCGGTTTACTTGAAGAATGGAAACATCAAAATACACCGTTCCTGCGTTGACAGTATTGCAGAGTTTGGATTGTATCGGTGGGACGATAAAGCAACCGCTGATACAGTCATAAAGGAAAACGACCACGCAATGGATGATATTCGCTATTTTTGCAATACGATCATGAAGAACAAAGTGCGGAAAGAAAGCAATTACACGCCGATTTTTATGTAACTATGGAGGTAAATATATGAATGACGGAAGATGTGTTATGCCCAATTATGAAGAAGAATTGAAAGTGCGTTGCGCTGAAATCGCAGAACTGAAACACGCATACGAATTGGCTATTGATGACAACTCCAAGTTGGAGTTGCAATGCGACAAATTGAGAAAAGAAAAATCAGACCTTGATAGAAAGATTGGATTCCTTGAAGGGCAGATTGAAGCATACCAGTATTGTATGAATTGCAGACGATAATCCGATTTTTATGTAGGAGGCAAACTATATGAATACCGATTTGATGTTTTCAAGCAAAACAGACCTATGGGCAACACCGCAGGATCTGTTTGACAAGTACGATGCAATTTACCACTTTGAAACAGATGTGTGTGCATTGCCAGAAAACGCAAAATGTAAGCGGTTTTTCACACCGGAAATGGACGGATTAAAACAGGAATGGACTGGTGTATGTTGGTGCAATCCTCCATACGGCAGACAGATTGGCAAGTGGGTTGAAAAGGCGGTCAAGTCATTTGCGACTGTGGTTATGCTTTTACCTGCGCGAACAGACACAAAATGGTTCCATGATTGGGTCTTGCCATATGGAAAAATCGAGTTTTTAAGAGGGCGGTTAAAGTTTGGCGGTTGTGATAATTCCGCACCTTTTCCGTCTATGATTGTTGTATTTCAAGCGGAATAAATCAATAAGGGAGCGTGATTGACATTCTCACCTATCAAGACCTTTTAGACATTGGCGAAAACGAACGAGACCGGATGGAATTTGTGCTTGATGCGATTAAGGAGCATAAGGGGAGCGAGTTGTACAAAACCGCCTATGATGCGGAATTGTACTACAAGCACAAAAACCCCACAATCATGCGGTTTCAGAAATTCGTTTACAATCAATTCGGCCAGAAAGTGCCGGACATTTGGTCGCCAAACAATAAGATTGCATCGAACTGGTACAATTACTTCACTACTCAGGCGGTCTCTTATCTGCTGGGCAATGGCGTAACATTCAAAAATGACTCCAACAAAGACAAGCTGGGCAAGGATTTTGACAAAAAGGTGCAGGATGTCGCCACTCATGCGAAGAATGGCGGTGTTGCTTTTGGCTTCTGGAACCTTGACCATTTGGAATGCTTCGATTTGACCGAGTTTGTCCCGATTTATGACGAGGATGACGGTGGCTTGAAAGCTGGTATTCGTTTCTGGCAGATCGATGACAGCAAACCACTACGGGCCACTCTGTACGAGCTGGACGGCTACACCGATTACATCAAGCGCAAGGGCGAAGATGTGGCTATTCTGCACGACAAGAGGGCATACACGCAGATTGTCAGAAAGAACGACATTGAGGGCGAGACAATCCTTGATGGTGCGCC
>CALYSH010000311.1 GCA_945485625.1 uncultured Lachnospiraceae bacterium
GCTCAGGTAGCACATGAACAGATTTTGCTTGTTGAGGAAAACCCCAATCCCCAAGATCAGCACTCCTTGCTTATCTGCGCATTTTACAAAATGCTCCAAAGCAATCCAACATTCATCATACGCAGAATACAAAAATTTCCGCACAACAATAAAGCGTGTGGAAATTTTGCTGACATGAGCAGCGATTACACCACAGTACAAACCTCATTCCATTCTCCAAGACAATTCAACAGGAAGAAGGAAACATCCCGGAAGCAGCACCAAATCGTGTTGCTTCCGGGATGCTCTTGCTATATGCTGTGGATTTCGAATGCTCTCTCGCTTTCATGAGAAGGCAACACCATGATGAAGTCCGCTTAGCCAACGGGCGTAAATTGCATTTTCAGGTGCCACACCGCATAATAACCACTGTAGCGGCCGCCGTTCTCGCGGACATCTACATCTCCTTCAATCGTAAAACCTTTCCTGCACATTTCACTCGTCAATTCCATGGTTTCGGAATGTCTACCATAGTCAGGATTGGAATCATTATCCTCAGCCCATCCACCGGCAGAGAATGTTTCGCCGGGCATAATAGAAATGGTGCTTCCGGAGCGAATCGGCTCATTGTTAAAGGTGAAACCGGTACTCCAGTTATTTCCAACATGGTCGTTTGATACCATGCTGATGGATGCAGTAACCCGGAAACTTTGAGGAGAAACAGCAACGCTGATCGGAAATGCTTTTTTGATGCCATTGGATGAGGTTGCGGTAACGGTTGCTTCTCCTGCTGCAACCGCTTTGACGATACCCTTCGTGGATACGGTTACAACTGATTCATCGCTGGATGTCCAGGTAATCGTTTTGTCAGTGGTGTTTTCTGGCAAAATTTCAGCCGACAATCTCATGGTGTTGTTCCTATAAAACGGCTTTGTACTGTCCCAGTCTGAATGCAGATTCAGGCTTTTTGCAAGAACTGGCTTGACCACTATTTGTATTGAACCAGATGCCCCTTTCGGATGTGTTGCTGTAATAGTTACCTCTCCGGCAGCAAGCGCCTGGTAGCTGCCGTCACCACTAATCTTGAGTACTTTAGGTGCACTGCTTTTCCAGGTGATTTTCTGATTTGTTACATCTGAGGGAGCAAACTTCGCAGATAGTGTGCCGTTCGCGCCGACATAGAAATCATTGGTATCGGCAGTTACAGTGATTTGCTCTGGCAGCACTTCCACAACGCTGATCTTCTTTTTTACACCGATTTTATTGGATGATTGTATGGTGATCGTCGCGTTTCCTGCTTTCATGCCGATAATGCGGATCGTATTTGTTTCTCCTTCCGGTAACTCCACAGCGGCAATCTTTGGATTGCTGGAGATAACTTCCAATCCCGTGCGGGTGGCGTTATCAGGGGAAATGGTAAAGGGCATATCCAGTGTTCGCCCAACGCCAACAGAAATTGTTTCGTCAGGAATAGCAATGCTCTCGATTGGGATCGGCTCAACCTCCACACTGCATTCAGCCAGAAGCGCATCCTGGTAATACGCAGAAACGATAGCATTTCCTGCCTTCAACCCACAAAAAGAATAAGGAGAATCTTGTTTGAGACAATCCTCATTTTCCACCTTTATTGTGATGTCAGTAAGATCATCTCCGTCCCCAACATAGTATGGGATTGTAAGCGTGTCACCCTCTTTGATTTTGTATTCCGAAACAAAAAACTTGAACTCCGGAATATGATAGTACACGACGACTTCCGCATTCGCGTCAAAAAGGTCGCCGTGTTGGAACACTCGGACACCATCAATGGAAATACCAACAACCTGTTCCGGCCGAGAAGATCCTCCAAGCACATCCGTAACAGCATTGGCTATTACATTTGTGAAGCCCAGCTCCATAAGTTGCTGTATGCAGTCGTTCTGGTTTCGCCTCATGTAGTATTCAGAGGAATATGGAAGGTAAATGCCATTCTCCCCTTGTGCAGAAAAGCTGTCATCCGGATTGCTGTGCGGGAAATGTGCTGTAACGGTAATCGGTATTTCCACCGGCAGCGGGACATCATTTTGGAACGCTGCTTCTCCATCCACCGTCATTGTGATCATCGGCTCACCTTCATTTGTGACCGGATCGAGATCATATTGTTCATCAACAATGATGTTTGTGAAACCCGACTCATACAGAGATTTCAGAAGCATCGGATATTCTGCATTGCTTAGATCAGAAGATGCCAGTGGCAGATGGGCTGTTACCTGCCGGTAGCATTCGATGATAACAGGAGCATTGGACGCAGCCTCACTCCCTGCTTGGAACTCTGTATCTCCGGCAACCGAAACAGACAGTACAGCACCGTTTATGAAATCGGTATGGATGTCCGTAGACTCTTGAGTCTGGATTGCGGAAAACCCGGAATTCAGAAAATCAGCCGCTGCAAACGAAAGACTTTTACCAACATAATATGCGGCATCATTGGGGATTGGAACCATCTCTTCAACCGGGAGAGTCGAGGAGCTGGCGTTTGTTTCATCCCCTGCGGAATCAGCATCTGTGGTTTCTTCTGTTTCCGGAGTTATCTCTTGTTGTGCGGTCGTCTCATCCGACTCTTCGGCAAACGACAAAAGCGGCAGGAGACCTACAATCATTGTCAGGATTAGAAGCAAACTTAATATTCGTTTCATATGCATCTCTCCTATTCTGTTATTTTTCAAGACACGCCGGATCAAGCAGAAAATCATAGATATTTACGGTCAG
>CALYSH010000312.1 GCA_945485625.1 uncultured Lachnospiraceae bacterium
CTGTATTATAATGAATTCAGGAGGTTATTTCATGAAGTACGGCTATTTTGATGAAGGTAAAAAAGAATATGTCATCACAAGACCGGATACACCTGCGCCCTGGGCAAATTATCTTGGTTCTCCCGCATACGGTGCGATTATTTCCAACAATGCGGGAGGCTACAGCTTTGTACAGAGCGGTGCAAACGGAAGAATTATCCGTTATCACTTTAACAGCGATGATACCCCCGGCAGATATGTATATCTGCGTGATGATGAAAATGGTGATTTCTGGTCCGCAACCTGGCAGCCCGTAGCAAAGTCCCTTGATGTTTACAAGTGCGAGTGCCATCATGGTACGGCTTATTCCGACATGACTGCCGATTATGCAGGCATTCATTCCGAGGTGCTTTACTATGTTCCTCAGGGAAAAATTTACGAGGTTTGGAGAACAAAAGTGACAAACACATCCGATAAGGTAAGAAAGATTTCCGTATTCGGATATGCGGAGTTTACCAATGACAGCAACTATGAGCAGGATCAGGTAAACCTTCAGTATACTCAGTTCATCACCAGAACCTTCTTTGAAAATAACAAGATTTATCAGACCATTAATGCAAATACCGGTAAGGATGAGACCGGCTCCAATCACAGAGAGCGTTTCTTTGGCATGGCAGGTGCTCAGGTAGTTTCCTACAACGGTGAAAAGCAGGCATTCCTTGGAAACTATCATGGATATGGCAACCCTGTTGCAGTAGAAAACGGAAAGTGTGACAATGTATTGAATTACAACTCCAACGGTTGTGGTGCTTTACATACCACTCTTGAACTGCAGCCCGGCGAGACCAAAGAACTGGCATTTGTTCTCGGTCAGGCAGAGCCCTGGGTGGCAGATGAGATTTTGAAGAGCTATGCTGATTTGAGTGTGGTTGAGAAGGAGAAGCAGGAGCTGATTGATTACTGGCATGCAAAGCTTATGAACTTCCAGATCAATACTCCCGATCCTGCATTCAATAGCATGGTAAATACCTGGAATGCATATCAGTGTTTTATTACCTTTACCTGGTCTCGCGCAGCATCCTTTAGCTACTGCGGACAGAGAAACGGTTATGGATATCGTGATACCGTTCAGGATATTCAGGGTATTATCCATCTGGATCCCGAAATGGCAAAGGAAAAGATTACGTTTATGTTGTCCGCACAGGTAGATAACGGCGGCGGCCTTCCGCTGGTATTGTTTGACTTTGTTCCCGGTAATTCCGGTACTCCGGACGATCCGGAATGGGTAAAGATGACCGGACATCCTGCATACCGTGCAGATGATGCTCTCTGGCTCTTCCCTACCGTCTGGAAGTACATTGCGGAATCCGGTGATAAGGACTATATCAAGGAAGTGATTCCTTATGCAAACAATGGCGATAAGGGTACCGTATATGACCATTTGAAGAGAGCAATCAACTTCTCCATGGAGAGACTTGGACCTCACGGCATGCCTGCAGGTCTTCATGCAGACTGGAATGACTGCTTACGTCTCGGCAAGAAGGGTGAGTCTTCCTTCGTTGCACTTCAGTTGTACTATGCATTCACCGTTATGAAGGGATTCGCAGAAGACTTGAATGATACGGAGTACATTGCATACCTGGAGAAGACCCAGAAGGAACTTGGTGAAATCATCAACAAGACCTGTTGGGAAGATGACAGATTTGTTCGTGGTTACAAAGAGGACGGTCAGGTGATCGGTTCCAAGCATGATCCGGAAGCAAATATGTGGTTGAATCCCCAGTCCTGGGCAGTTATCAGTGGACTGGCTACCAAGGATCAGGCAGAGAAGGCTCTTGAGAGCGTTCACCGCGAATTGAATACCAAGTATGGTGTGCGTGTAATGGCTCCTTCTTATGTGGATCATGCATTTGATGGTGCTTTGGCACTTCTGTTCAATCCCTCCACTAAGGAGAATGGTGGTATCTTCTCCCAGCCTCAGGGATGGATTATCCTGGCAGAAGCCCTGATGGGTCACGGAAATCGTGCCCATGAGTACTTCACGGAGAGCTCCCCTGCATCTCAGAATGAGGATGCTGATATCAGAAGACTGGAGCCCTATGTACACGGACAGTTTACCGAGAGTGTGGATTCTCCTTTTGAGGGACGTTCCCATGTACACTGGCTGACCGGTACCGCATCCACCTGTATGGTAGGCTGTGTAGAGGGTATCTGCGGTATGCGTCCTGACTTAAACGGACTGTGGGTATGTCCTTCGATTCCTTCTGATTGGAAGGAAATGACCATGGAGAAGAACTTCCGTGGCAAGAAGTTAAGCATCAAGGTTTCCAATCCCAACGGTGCGCAGTGCGGCTTTAAGGAGTTCTACCTGAACGGCGTGAAGCTGGATAAACCTTATGTGGCAGAAGCTGACATGAAGGATGTCAATGAAGTATTGCTTGTGATGTAATGATTCCAAGATAATAAAGCCCCGGTGGCACTTTGTGCTCGCACAAAAGTGTACCGGGGCTTTCATTATCTGCCACAATATGAGCATAAAAGGGGCGCGTAAGCGACCCGATATGCGAATATTGTGTAGGATTGCGAGAGGGAGCGAAGCGAGCCGCAATCCGTCGGAATCATTACAGAGAAGGACCGAAGCAGGCAGGATTGCGAGAGGGAGCGAAGCGAGCCGCAATCCGTCGGAATCATTACAGAAAAGGACCGAAGCAGGGGG
This sequence comes from uncultured Lachnospiraceae bacterium, assembly GCA_945485625.1. Lineage (GTDB taxonomy): Bacteria > Bacillota > Clostridia > Lachnospirales > Lachnospiraceae > Acetatifactor. The sequence goes on from CALYSH010000312.1 coordinate 2,696, forward strand.
GATTGCGAGAGGGAGCGAAGCGGG
>CALYSH010000313.1 GCA_945485625.1 uncultured Lachnospiraceae bacterium
GTGTTGTATCGTCCTTTTTGTACGTTAAGCTTCGGAGAACGAACCAAGGTGATGCTTGCAGTTTTGTTTTCCGGTGAAAATGATTTTCTGCTGATTGATGAACCCACCAATCATCTGGACAGGGAGGCCAGAGAGATTATCAAGAAATATCTGGCAGGAAAGAAGGGGTTCATTCTGGTGTCCCATGACCGGGATTTCCTGGATGCCTGTATTGACCATGTGCTGGTGTTCAATCGTGTGGGGATCCAGGTGCAGGCCGGAACCTTTTCCAGCTGGTGGGAGAACAAGGAGCGGGAAGACAAGAATGCCATAGCGGAGAATGAAAAGCATCTGAAGGAAATAACGAAGCTAAAGGAGTCTGTGGAGCGCTCCAGACGATGGGCGGATAAGAACGAGGGAACCAAGATTGGATTTGATCCGGTGCAGGAGCATGACCGGTTTCTTGACACCCGTGCGTACATTGGAGCGAAAACGAAGAAAATGCAGAGCCGGGTGAAATCCTTTGAGAAAAGGATGGAAGGCGAAATCGAAGAAAAGGAAGGGCTGCTGAACGAAATAGAGAAGGTTACGGATTTGAAGCTGATGCCCTTGTCCTTTCATAAGGACCGCCTGATTTCATGCAGGGATTTGAGCCTTCGCTACAAAGATTCGAAGGAACCTGTTTTCAGCAATTTATCCTTTGAACTGATGCAGGGGGACAGAGTATTCCTGGATGGGGAGAACGGATGCGGAAAAACCAGTATGATCAAGGCAATCCTGGCGAAGGTGAAGGGAGAAGAGGAGCAGAAGCTGAACTTTGAGATAACAGGGGAGCTGACGGTGGCAGGTGGATTGAAGGTATCTTATATCAATCAGGATACCTCCCATTTGACCGGAACTCTGAAGGAGTATGCAAAAAAACAGGAGCTGGATTATACTCTGTTTCTGTCATTGTTAAGACAGTTGGATTTCCCCAGGGAACAATTTACGAAGGATATGGGATGCTTCTCGGAGGGACAAAAGAAAAAGGTGCTGATTGCAGCAAGCCTGCTTACCTCAGCACACCTTTATATCTGGGATGAACCATTGAATTATATTGATGTATTCTCCAGAATGCAGATAGAGAAGCTGCTTCTGGAATATCAGCCGACCATGATTCTGGTAGAGCATGATGTGAAGTTCAAGGAAAAAATAGCCACAAAGCGAATTACAACACAGACAGAATCAGAAGCTCCACGCTCATAGTGTCATTCAGACGGCCGGTTTTTACCGCTTCTTCGCTTTCCACACACTGTCGCACAGCCCGGCGAAGGGTGGAGACCTTGAAGCGGGAGGCCTGGCTGACGTATTTATTGACTGCAAAGGGAGGAACCCCTACCTTTGATGCAATGTCCCGGTTGTCAAAGCCACGGGTCTTCAGCTCCTTAACCTGTAGTAAAATATTACACTGGCGGGCGATGAGAAACAGGATACGCATGGGCGCCTCCTTTAAGGCCAGCAAATCGTAATAGAGGTCCAGAGCCTGTTTGGTCTGCCCCAGGGAAATGGCATCCACCATGTCAAAAATCTGATTGCTGATCCGGGTGGTGCAGATGGCTTCGATATCCCGGTCGGTAATGACCTCCCGGTCCAGACAGTAGGAAATCAACTTCTCCAGTTCACACTGGATGTTTTCCATATCGGTTCCGGTCTTGGTTAAAAACAATTGTGCGGAGGCTTCGGTTATTTTTTTCCCTTCCTGATGCAGGATGCCGGCAATCCAGCGCTTTAGGGTTTTCTCATCCTGAATCACAAAGTCCACGATGGTTCCGCCTGCCTGAAGCGTTTTGTACAGTTTGCTTCGCTTGTCCACTTCGCTTTCGGTGAAGACAAAGAAGGTGCTCGCGTTACATTCTGTCAGGTATTCGGCCAGCTTTTCGCCGCCGGATTTGAACAGACCGCTGTTACTGATAAAGATCACACGTCTGTCGGATAAAAAGGGCATGGTTTCCGCTAAATCGATGATTTCGCCCACCGGGATGTCCTTGCCTTCGTAAAAGTGGACGTTCAAATTGTCCGAGTCGGGAGCAAGAGCCTTCCGAAGCTTATCCGTGTATTGTTTTTTTAAATAGCGTTCTTCTCCGCAAAGCAGGTACATCTGCTTAAATTGATTTGCGCGGATATCATTGTTGATTCGCTGCATGGAGTATCCTTCCCTTTTTATGAACTGGCTGATAATATGAGTATACCCGAAAAATTTTCCGAAGGAAAGCCCCAAAAAAGATTGAGCTTCCCTTTTTTGTATGATAAACTGATGGTAGATTCATCCCAAGGATGTACAGAGGACGGGAATGTCCCGGTGAAGCTCGCCTTTGATGGGGCACCGGGGAAATTTGAAACGATTACGGAGGATATGTTATGAGCAAGAAAAACGGATTTGTAAGTGAATTCAAGAAGTTTATCATGAGAGGAAACGTTATGGACATGGCTGTGGGCGTTATCGTGGGCGGCGCATTTACAGCAATCGTAACCTCATTGAATAAGGATATTCTGACGCCTGTTCTCGGCTTGTTCGGAGGGACAGATTTCAGTAACTTCTTCATCCAGTTAACCGGAAGAGAAACAATTTATGCGACTCTGGCAGAGGCCCAGGAAGCAGGCGTTGCTGTGTTGGCCTATGGTAATTTTATTACCGCCATTATTAATTTCCTGATTACTGCATTTGTTATTTTCTGCCTGATTAAGGTGATCAACAAGATCG
>CALYSH010000314.1 GCA_945485625.1 uncultured Lachnospiraceae bacterium
CATGGAGGTCAAGGACGGCCGCTACGGCGAGGACGGGAGCGAGAGCTTCTTCAATAATCGGTGAGCTAGAATATATAGGGACGGAATTCAAAGTAATATCGGCTCTCCGCCGCCTCTGCGACTACGAACGCGACATCAGCGAAGTGCTGCACGGGTTTTATGAACGGTAGCCGTCATGCCGGTTCGACCGGGCTACCCGTCATCCAGACGCTTGATTATTGAACGTTTTTCAGTATATTTGCTTCTTAAAGATTTGGAACATGGAGACTTTTCATGTCAATAATTACAAAGGCCTGAAAGATTTGGAACTGAGAGGTTTGTCTCGGGTCAATTTGATAGTTGGACGCAACAACGTTGGTAAATCTTCGTTGTTGGAAGTTCTGTCATTGTACTATTCCGGTGGCTCAGTTAATGAATTGCTGGACATTTTGGATTATAGTGGCGAAAGAGTCGTTACAAAAACTTCGTCGTACAGTGGAGAAAAGGTTATTGACAATGAGGCCCACTTTCTTTCATTGTTTAACAGGTCCGGATTTGAGGGTGGAAAAGCGCCTGCCATAGTCTTGGATGATGGCACTTTTGTTATATCGTTAGGCATTGGTTATCAAAAAGAAAAGCGGATAAGGAAGGATAGTTCCGTCAATCACATTCTGGAGTATCTGACGGAGTCAGAGTTTCTGTCCGGATTTGGCAAAAATGGTGTCATCGCTGAGAAAGGGCTTGCAATTCGTGCTGGCGATTCGTTCCAGTTTTTGCCTTTCCACAGCGAGTTTCAGGTTTTCGCGGAGAGCAAAAAATGTGTCTTTGTCCGCCCTGCAGATTTCATTTTGGTTCCTAATGCTGCCCTTTTCGATAAGATAGCTATGTCGGATAAGGAGGAGAAGTTGTTGGCGGCACTACGGATTATTGAGCCGCAGATTCAAAAGATTAATTATCTGGAATCTGATCCCGGGTCAAAGAATCGTGTGCCTTTTGTGGTTGTCGGTCCCAAGTCTGAGCGTGTCAGGTTAACTTCAATGGGTGATGGAATCAATCGCATACTGACCATCATTCTGTCTATACTGAATTGCCCTGCCGGTGGTGCTCTCACTGTGGATGAGATAGATAACGGTCTCCATTATAGTGTTCAGGAGCAACTATGGAAGATGGTGTTCTCCCTGGCTAATGAATTGGACGTGCAAGTTTTTGCCACTACGCATAGTATGGATTGTCTAAAGAGTTTTGCTCAAGTAAATAGCGGGGAAGATGGCCTTTTGATTCGCTTGGATGCACGCTCTGACGGAGAAATCGTCCCCCAGTATTATTCAGAGCCGGATGATATCCGTTTTGCTGTTGAAAGTCAGATTGAATTGAGGTAGTATGGAACAAGATCAGAGTAAAGTCCTTTTGGTTGAGGGTGTCGTTGTGGATGCTGCCCGTGTAGGATTATGGGTAATGCCTGACAACCAGAGCCACGGTATGCTGGAAGACTTCCTTGCAGCCATGGCCGATACCGCGCACCCGGAACTTATGGTGGAATCAGAATCTGCAATTTCCAATATCGAAAGCAAGGGACTTCAACAATACACTCCCAGGCATCGACCGAAGGCTAAAATCCATACCTATCTTGCTTGGCAAAAGGATCCGGGCAGCACTCTTCCACAAGCAATCCAGAAACACTATCTGGATGTGAGTTCAGAAAACGCCCGTCCGTTTGTCTCTTGGATAAGTCGACTGTTCTGGGAGAAACAAGCAAATTAGCAAAACCCCACTATGTCAAAACAAAAATCCAAAGACGAACTGATGGCGGAGTTCTTCCGTATGCTTATGGCCGATGCTCAGCAGGCGCAGAAAGAGTCCAGTCCGCACGAAGAGTATACGATGGACAGTTTCCCGCGTTACAGGGAAGCGGACCATGTCCGGAAATACACGGTCCGCGTTGCGCTGAGGGGTATCAAGCCGCCCATCTGGCGGAAGGTGATCGTGCCCTCGAACATCAGTCTAAGACTGTTCGGGGACCTCATCCTCGAGCTGATGGGCTGGATGGGCGAGCACCTGAATCAGTTCCGGAAAGGAGACTCCTATTATGCTCCGGCTTATCAGCGGGAAGGGGAATTGCCTCCGCTCTTTGGAAGGATTAGGAATTACAATCAGGAAGATTTCGCGCTGGGAGAAATCTTGTGCGAAAAGGGGGATACAATGGTCTGGGAGTACGATTTTGGCGATGGCTGGGAGCACGATGTCCGGCTTTCTTCCATCGAAGAATATGCCCAAGGCGAAGCTCGGAAGATAGAGTTTGTAAGCGGCAAACGCGCCTGCCCGCCGGAAGATTGCGGCGGCATCTGGGGCTATGGGGAGCTTCTGGAACTGCACGCACGCTTCGCTGCCCGCAAGCGCATATCGGCCGATGCCCGCGAGCGTCTGGAGTGGTACGGTATGGACCGGGACTTTGACCCGGAGTATCTGGATATTGAAGAGTGTCAGGAGATTGTCGAGGCCTTCAACTGTGATTGAGCATTTGATCTTCGGATGATGGATATCAAATCGCCGGATGTCGTTTTTCTTGGCTCCACCTTCGAGGAATCCGATCCTCGCGTCATCGACGGCCGCTCCGGCGAGGACGGGAGCGAGAGCCGGTGATGCCGTGCCAAACCCGGTCGCAAACTCGACCTTAATCCCGGCAACGGTACCGATTTCCTTCCCTTCGCCACGCGACCCTGCCCCAGAAGTGCTTCA
>CALYSH010000315.1 GCA_945485625.1 uncultured Lachnospiraceae bacterium
GGCACTGGAAAAGGGGCCAAAATATCTGGACTTATCCTTTTTCATGGTACGGGAAAACAGGATTCGGGGATAATCCTCCCCTAGGGTTACCTTAATATAGGGATAGGTTTTGTCATCCTTTAAAAGGGTGTTGTACTTGGGCGAATATTCCTTAATCAGGTTATTTTCCAGTACCAGTGCCTCCAGCTCCGAATCCGTCACAATATACTCAAACCGGGCAATTAAGGACACCATTTTATCGATGGCGGGTCCTCTCCCGATATTGCTCCGGAAATAAGAGCGCACCCGGTTGTGAAGATTCACCGCCTTCCCCACATACAGGATGACATCCTTCTCATCCCTCATAATATATACTCCCGGCTTATTGGGGAGTTTTTTTAATTCTTCCTCAAAACAAAACATAGCCATACCTCTGTCACGTGGTATGGCTATTATATCATTTATTCACTTATTCATCCAGCTTTCTGTTGGAAAATAATCCTACCGGTCTGTCATCGGGCTCCTGCGAGGGTTCCTCTTTGGGCTCCTGCGCGGGCTCCTCAGATGTTTCCTCCACCGGTTCTTCTGTTTCTACCGGTTCTGTATCGGCCAGAATCTTCACCTCGTTGTCAAAGACGGAAGCTTCGAAAGAATGCCTGGGTGCCTCTTCTCTCTTGGGTTCTTCCTCCTTCTTCTCCTCGGGCTCAGGCAATCCCTTTTCTTTTCGGAAGATTTCCATGAACTCCTTGCCGGTAATGGTTTCCTTCTCAATCAAAAACTCTGCCAGCTTATCCATAATGTCACGATTCTCCCGAAGCAGGCGCAATGCCTCCTCATAGCTTTCCTTCAGGATTGCAACCACCTCTTCATCCACTCCGGTGGCGGTCTGCTCACTGCAGGTTAAGGATGCCGTTCCGTCCAGATACTGATTCTCGATGGTTGCCAGTCCCACCAGACCGAATCGCTTGCTCATACCAAACCGGGTCACCATATTTCTGGCAATACCGGTTGCCTTCTCAATATCGTTTGCGGCACCGGTGGTAACGGTATCAAATACGATTTCCTCTGCTGCACGACCGCCCACCAGGCTCACCAGCATGTCACGAAGCTCTGCCTCGGTGTTCAGATACTTTTCTTCCTCCGGCACATGCATAACATAACCCAGGGCACCCATGGTACGGGGCACAATGGTAATCTTCTGTACCGGCTCGGAATTCTTCTGCAAAGCACTGATCAATGCATGGCCCACCTCATGGTAAGAAACAATTCTGCGCTCCTCCTTGCTCATGATGCGGTCCTTCTTTTCCTTACCGACCAGAACCTGCTCCACCGCAGCAAACAAATCCTGCTGGTTTACATATTCACGCTTTTCCTTCACTGCGTTAATGGCAGCCTCGTTGATCATATTGGCCAGATCGGAACCTACCGCACCGCTGGTTGCCAGCGCGATGGCATCCAGATCCACGGTATCATCCATCTTAACATCCTTGGCATGTACCTTCAAAATCTCTACACGGCCCTTTAAGTCCGGCTTATCTACAATAATTCTTCGGTCAAAACGTCCGGGACGGAGCAATGCCTTATCCAGAATCTCGGGACGGTTGGTTGCTGCCAGAATCAGTACACCCTTAGAGCTGTCAAAACCGTCCATCTCGGACAGCAGCTGATTCAGGGTCTGCTCCCGCTCCTCGTTTCCGCCGCCATACTTGGAATCACGGCTCCGGCCGATGGCATCAATCTCATCGATAAATACGATACAGGGTGCATTCTTGGTTGCTTCCTTGAACAAATCGCGGACACGGCTGGCACCCACACCTACATACAACTCAATAAAGTCCGAACCGGTGAGGGAAAAGAAGGGCACATGTGCCTCTCCCGCTACTGCCTTGGCAAGCAGGGTCTTACCGGTTCCGGGAGGACCCACCAGCAGGGCACCCTTGGGAAGCTTTGCACCAATCTTGGAATACTTTCCGGGATTGTGCAGGAAATCCACTACCTCCACCAAAGACTCCTTGGCTTCGTCTTCACCGGCCACATCCTTAAAGGTCACCCCGGTCTCTTTCTGTACATATACCTTGGCGTTGCTCTTGCCCACACCCATGGGTCCTGCACCGCCTCCACCCATCCTGCGGAAAAAGAATCCCAGCAAAAACCAGACCAGAAGCACCGGTAAGATAACCGTCAGGAAAATATCCAGAAGGAAGCTGGAATTTCCACTCTTTACATACTCTCCGGATACCCCATGTTCCTCCAAACGGGAGGTCAGAGTGTCCAACGTCTCCATAAGTACGGTGGAATAGGTTCGATTGCTCTGTCTAATCTGACTCAAAAACGGATTATTATTCGAATCCTGTGATTCCCCTTCAGGTGCCTTCAGGGTAACAGTCAGCTTTCCGCTTTCTCCTACCTTCACGCTTTCTACCTTATCTGCCTTCAAATCCTCCAGGAAGTGGGTATATTCCTTGGTTTCCCCGGTCTTGTCAGAAGAAAATGCGCTGGAATAGAACAGGTATGCCATTCCCATGGTCAGCGTCATAGCAAGCACCACCATAAAATAATTGGGCTTCTTGGGTTGTCTGTTATTTCCGCCGTTGTTGTTTGAATTGTTATCCATATCTTATTTCATCCTTAAAATAATATTCTATATGGCCTATTATAGCCGATTTTTCATGAGTTCACCCGCATTTTTTGGGTAGTACCACTATTATAGAGAGAAAAAAAGCAGAAATCAATA
>CALYSH010000316.1 GCA_945485625.1 uncultured Lachnospiraceae bacterium
GAGCTGCCGCTGTTTTCGATAATAGGGCGGATGGTACGCAATTGGCTGGTGCTCATTCTACCAAACATGCGGATCAGGACGCATTGGCGGATACAACCTTTATAGCATCCGGCTATTCCGATTTCTTCTGTGCTTTGGGCGGTCAGGTGCAGAGAAGCATGCTGGGCGGCGGCTGGGAAAACTGGAAGGGAAGCTGCGATGGCCAGTATGTGGATGCAGAAGCTATGAGCGGTGATTGGCTAACTGCATATTTCCGTATGGGCCTGACAGCGAATCCTAGTGATGCGGATAAGAACGCAGCGTACGAAGCAGCAGCCAAGGGTGAAGCATTGTATATGAACGGAAATGAGTCCTACACCCATGGCGGCGCAATAATGTGCGACGGCTTTATGTTCGTTGGTGACTGGTCGGTTCAGGAAACTATAACCGTCGGCTCAACTATGGAAGTGACGGCAAAGAAAGCATTTGGAGAGCCTAAACCCATTGATGTTATAAACGTTAGAGGACCTGCCGGTGCCAATGACCAAGAGGGCATCTCCTGCCTGTTTGACCATAATCCGGCTACAAAATGGTGCAATATCAATGTGGCGCAAGCGAGTCAGGAAATTTTCTTTGATACGAATGCGCCAGTGAAAGCAATTCAGTATTCCCTTACAATGGCTAATGACCATGAGGGGAATCTCAATCGTGTGCCTAGTGCGTGGACATTGTATGGAAGTAACGACAATGCATCCTGGACGGCTATTGACAAAGGGGATGCGGGCGACAAGGATACGCTCGACCGTGCCAAAAATGGAGAGAAAGTTACATTCTCGATCATGCACCGGGGTGAGTACCAATACTATAAGCTTGTGTTTGATACACCAGGTACGGGAGGTGTCCAGTTCGCAGATTTTGAGCTTTATGCCTTGACGACATCACCAATGGGCGACAAGCAGTTTGCGTTTGAGGTCTATCAATTTCCCGCTGCGGCTGAAAGGGAAACTGCTATTTCCGGACCTGCAAAGGTCACTGACAACGAGGAATATGAGAAGCTCTTTGATCGTGATACGGGCACAAAATGGTATTACGAAGGGGCTAATTCTCCTGCTCCCATTATTTTCAAGACCGATGGTGCGGTAAAAGCGCTTTGCTATTCCCTTACAACGGCTGGTGACCACACAACGTATCCGGAACGTATACCCAAAGCATGGACGTTGTATGGAGGTGATAGTGCAGACGGGACGTGGACAGAGATTGTGCGGCATACAGAAAACGATAACTGCTTTCAGAATGCTGGCAACAATCAGGAGGTTACATTCGATATTCCGAGCCCGGCTCAATATCAGTACTATAGGCTCGCCTTTGAAATCTCTGAGAGCACTGAGAACAATAAGACCCCTGCGATCCAGTTCTCCGAATTTAAGCTCTATACGGGAGAAGCAAATACACAGCAGGCTACATTGGTAACTACCGGCCATAACGATGCAGCGGGAAATATCACGTTCAGAAATCGGCTTTCGTTTGACCATGCAGGGACATACTTTTTCGGTGTGGTCGAGAAAAAAATGGAGGGGTCGATAACCAGTGACCGGCACTGGTACAAGGTTGCGGTCACGGTGGGTACAAAAACTGAGAAAATTGCAGCTTCCAATCTAAAGGAGATAATAAAGAATACCTATTATATTAAATCGATCAAAGTAGAGCAATTCATGAACACTGAGGGAAATGCAGGCAAGGTGACGGAACAGGGCTTGCAGCCAATATGGGGGAAAGAATGGCATGTAGATGATGTAAATAATCTGCAGTATATTAATCATCCCTATCATTTGTTCCTGAGCGATAACGAAAATGAAACCGGAGAAGCCGTAGATACCGGCAATCAATCTGCTGCTTTCGTGAATGTCCAGAAAGAGAAAACCGTGAATGTAACGGTTCAAAAGCAATGGGCAAGCTATGTGGACGCAAACCAATACAACACCTATTGTGTGACTGTTCGGTTGCTCAAAAAGAATAACGAGGCTGCTGTATGGGAACCCGTGGGTGAAGAAAATGTTCTGAATCGAGCCGGAGCATGGAAACATACGTGGTACGAATTAGACAAGAACTGTATCTATTCTGTCGAGGAGAAGGAAGTATATTACTTTGATGACTCCGGAATTAGAAAAGTCGTGTCACCACAGAGCTTTACCACGGAGTACTCGACTGACGGGGAAACATGGCAGGAAACATCCGATGGAGCAGCCTTCCAACCCAATGACAGTGCAGGATCCGGGACCATTCAAATCCGGAACACGAAAAAGTACTATCCGATGCCCGAAACCGGCGGTGTCGGCTCTGACCCTTTTACTGTCGGCGGGCTGGCAATGGTTGTTCTCGCTGCCGTAATGTTTCTCATACATCTGCGCCGACAGAAGAAGCGCAGCACCCAGTGATCTACGGAAACACAAAAAGAAAGGAAAAGAAGCAATGAAACACACAAGAAAACTTGCCAGCCTCCTGCTGGCCCTGGTCATGGTCTTTGCCCTGGCCACCACTGCGTTTGCGGAGGAAACTACCTATTCCATTACCATCAATAACAGCACTGCGGGCCACACCTACGAGGCCTATCAGATCTTCACCGGCGACCTGCAGGAGGTTACCACAGGCGATGGTGAAGCTGCTACAACGACGAAAGTCCTGTCCAACATCGTCTGGGGTTCCGGCGTCAGCGAAGCGGGCCAGACCGCGC
>CALYSH010000317.1 GCA_945485625.1 uncultured Lachnospiraceae bacterium
AACATCAAACTGCGCCATAATTTCTCTCCTTTACTCAACGCCCAATGCTTTAAATACGGCATCTTCCGCACTCTGGTATGGAATCAGTTGAAATGCACTCATTAATTCCGGCGGGACAGTGGAAAAATCGATAAAAGATGTGCTTGGGATTAAAATTTTCTTTGCCCCGCTGTCCAAACAAACCTGCAACGTATTAGCCAGCTCATCCACTTTTATCATGGTCCCGCTGATTGTGATATCGCCCAAAACCACCAGGGAGCTTTGAACTGGCTTTCCCAGTGCAATAGAACATAAGGCGATCAGTGTCGGCAGTGCCAGTTTCCCGGTCATTCCGATACCCTGAAGGTCTTGATAGTTGACGATATAATCCTTTGTCGCTGCGCTGATGGAGCCGCTGATCCGGTTGCCATTAGCCTTTAGGAAATTAAAAGCTGTATTTGTTGCTTCACGGGCATCTCTGTCAGATCCAATGCCCGTACGCTCGAACTTGCCGCTGCCCGGCAGCATCTGGCTTTCGAGGCGGAACACGCCAATCATACCACTCTTCCCACGAGATACCGTGTAGACCTGCCCGGGATTGCATATTCCTTCCGGGATCAGCTTTCCTCCACTCTGCTCTGGTACCGAGACATAATGTTCAGACATATCCTCCAAATCTATGTAAGAGAAGTTGACGTCGTAGAACTCCATGCCGCCCAGCTTTTTCAGCTGCTCTTTTACACGACGACGCATCTCAAGTGCCAGTTTCAGTACCTCTTCCAGCTGCTCTTTGGTAAATTCACCATCCGGATACAGAAGCTTGAGATATCCGTCCACCATCTTCCGAACCGCAATGGTATCGCGTTGATTCAGGTTTCGCCCCAACCGGAAATAGTGGTCAAGGGCGTCTCCGTACTGCTCTTTGCGGAGTTCACGGATGAACTCAGCAAGATAATCGCTGATAAATCCGTAATCATTGGTAAAGTGCTCCGGTCGAAACTTTGGGATCTCCCAGCCGGGAAGATAGCAGTGGATCCGATCAAGGAAGGCCGTATCCATACCCATTTCCGGCGGGAATGGATCAAACAGGCTGCTGGTTTTCAGCAGCACATCCACGCTTTGGTTGATGTTGCCCACAAAAACCATGGAAGCAGAAGCCGCTTTTTCTTCTTTCCCGCGGGCGAAGGAACCGGAAGCCATGTAGTCCTTCATAATCTGAACGCCGTCTTTATCCTTGAATCGGATACCGGCGACCTCATCAAAGGCTACGCAGTCCCAGAGGCCAACCAACCCCACCGTCTTGCGCCCCATGTTATAAAAAAGATTTGCTACGGTTGTCTGTCCGCCAGACACAAGAATACTGTTCGGCGAGATCTCTTTGTATAGATGTGACTTGCCCGTGCTGCGGGGTCCAAGCTCACAGAGGTTGAAATTGTTCTCCACCAATGGAATCATTCTGGTCAGGAGCAGCCATTTCTCGCGTTCTGTCAATTCGTCCGGCTCCATACCGATGGAGCGAAGGAGAACGTCCATCCATTCTTCCTTTGTAAACGCCTTCCGCCCCTGCTTCAGGTCGGACATCTCAATATGGGGCATCTGAATCGGTGTCAGTTTGCGGATCTTTATAGGGTAATCATCTGGCTTTTTCTTTTTGGACGGGATTTTCTCGCCAAACATAGATACGGAAACAATGTTGTTCCCAAAGCCTTCCTCATCAGATGTGTATTCCAGCTGGACAATGCACCAAATACCGCCGCAAAGAAGGCGGTCAAATTTTTCCGGATACTCATCGGCGATAGGAACATTGGTCAGCCCGAGATTAGAGAAAGAAGCAAGATAACTGTTTTTCTTGATATCCAGCGTCACTGTGACCATATCAATGACCGTATGGCTACCTCTGCTGCGAAGTTTTGACAATATTTTCTGCGCCTCATCCGGGCGCACAAAATTGTCTGCCAGAATTCGCTTCACATTCTGGACACCTTTTTCGATGACTTCCTCATCATCAGAGCTGCAATACTGCCCCAGAAGGAACTCGAGGACATATACGGGCACATTGGCCCCCTCTTTAATTTTCTTCGTTAAGTCTTTTCGGACAATTTTGCCGTCGAAGTTCTGACGCAGTTTGCCTTTGATTATTTCGCGGGTGCTTACGCCCTCTTCCAGTGTATCCATGTTGCGTCCTCCTCCGAACAACCTTTATCAAAAGAAATTGAACTCATCCACCGCAAACGCAATATCAATCTGGAATTCCTCACGCTGCGGAGCCTGAAGGCCGCTTTCATCCGCGATGACCAGATAATAGCTGTCGCGATTGCTGTATTTCTGGGAGCGCAGATTGAAACTGCAGCGGAAGGTCCTGTCCTGACCGTTTCGGCTTGTTTTGTCTGCGATGATCTTGCTTGTATCACTGATCTGCTTTCCATTGGAATCAGTAAAGTAGACCAGATAAGTGGCTGCCTCCCGATTGCCGCCCACAGCCTCTGTCTGATAGAAGTTCAGCGAGAAAATCATGTTGCTGATCTTCCGGTTGGCAGACAGCAGGTTCACCACTACCGGCTTCGTGTCGATTTTATCCCTGTTGCGCTGGTATGCTTTTGTGGACGAACGAAGATGCTGGTATTGGATCACCGGCACAACCATTTCCTGTAGACTGGCTCCGCCATGAACAAAATTAAGGCCGCCGCCGTTCATCCTGATCCGAATGTTCTCTCTCGGCGCG
>CALYSH010000318.1 GCA_945485625.1 uncultured Lachnospiraceae bacterium
GGGGAGAGTATCCGATATGGGCAAAAAAACGAATGGAAAGAGCAGGTATACAAATTCATATCACCGCAGAGGATGAAGAGGATTTAAGAGAGGGATGTGTTGATTTTGTAAGCTTCAGTTATTATTGCAGCAGATGTATGTCAGCGGATCCGGAAATCATTCGAACCCGTTCCAAGGGCGGAAATGCAGCGGTCAATGCGATTATCAATCCTTACCTGAAAGCGAGTGACTGGGGCTGGCAGATCGATCCTTTGGGATTGCGAATCACCTTAAATACTCTTTATGATAGATATCGTAAGCCACTGTTTATAGTGGAAAACGGACTTGGTGCAAACGATGTGGTGGAAGAGGATGGCAGCATTCATGACGATTATCGAATTGAGTACATGAGAGCGCATATTCAGGCAATGCTGGATGCCTACAACGAAGATGGTGTGGAAATTTTAGGATATACAAGCTGGGGCTGTATCGACCTGGTATCTGCCTCCACAGGAGAAATGAAGAAACGCTACGGAATGATTTATGTGAATCGACAAAATGACGGTAGCGGAGATTATTCAAGAAGCAGGAAAGACAGCTTCGAATGGTACAAAAAAGTAATTCGTACCAATGGTGAGGATTTGGGGTAACCATGTCATATGGATGATTGGTCGTGGCCGGATGCAATCATCAGAAAATAAAAACAATCAAAAGGAGGATAAAAAAATGGATTATATTGCGTTAGCAAAAGCCATACTAGAGAATATAGGTGGCAATGAAAATGTGAAGTCGGTTGTACACTGTGCAACAAGATTACGTTTTACTTTATTGGATGCGGCAAAAGCAGACACGGAGAAAATCGGGAAATTAAAGGGAGTAGTAAAGGTCGTAAATGCAGGTGGTCAGTATCAGATTGTAATCGGCCCGGATGTACCCCGGGTTTATCAGGAGGTTATCTCTCTTGGTGGTTTTGAGGCTCATGCAGGTGTTGAGGACGCAGAGGCAGAGAAGGAAGATAAGAGATCTCCCCTCAGTAAAGTACTGGAAAGTGTTGCCAGCATTTTTCAGCCCGTTATTCCTGCAATCACCGGAGCAGGTTTGTTAAAAGCAATTCTGGCTCTTTGCACTACCTTCCATTGGATGGATAATGGCTCCCAGACCTATGCTATCCTAAATGCAATGTCAGACGCAGCATTTTATTTCTTACCTATTTTGCTGGCACAATCCTGTGCAAAGAAGTTTAAGTGCAACCAGGGAACTGCCATGGCACTGGCAGGGTTTATGATTTATCCCAGCTTTGTAACACTGCTAAAGGGTGCGGAAGCAGTAACCATGTTTGGCTTCTTACCCATTACCAAAGCCACATATACATCCTCTGTCATTCCTATCATTTTAGGTGTATGGTTTATGTCCTATGTGGAAAAGCTTGTACAGAAATACTGCCCGAAGGCTGTAAAATTCTTCTTCGTACCCTTCCTCAGCCTGTTTATAGGCGGAATCGTTACGATTTCCGCATTGGGGCCCATCGGTGCCTGGGCATCCGATCTGATTCAGATGTTCTTCTCCTGGTTAAAGGATTTTGCACCATGGCTTGTTCCTACTGTGGTTGGTATTTTCTCACCCCTCCTGGTTATGACCGGTACACATTATGGCCTGATTCCGATTGGTACCAACAACTTGGGTACGGTTGGCCATGATGCAGTGGTTGGTCCCGGTATGTTGGTTTCCAATACCGCACAGGGTGCTGCAGGTCTGGCAGTGGCACTTCGTTCTAAAAATCCGGATACCAGACAGCTTGCTTCTTCTGCAGGTGTAACCGGTGTTCTGGGTATTACCGAGCCTGTATTGTATGGTATCAATTTACGTTTTATGTTCCCTCTGTACGCCGCAATGATTGGTGGTGGTGTGGGTGGTTTGTTCCTTGGTCTTACCGGTGTAGAGCGTTTCGGGGCAGGTTCTCCCGGATTACTGGTATTACCTGTTTACCTTCCGACCGAAGCTGCACAGGCACTTGGATTTACCATGAATAACTTCTTTTTTGCAATTCTTGGTGTAGCAATTGCTATGCTGGTATCCTTTATTGCATGCTGGATTCTGTTTGGAATCTGGGCAAAGAAAGGAAAGCTCGACCCTTCCGAGACCGGAAAAGCAAAGGAAATAATTGAAGAAAAAGAAAGCTCAACCTTTTCTTCTGAAAAGAATATGAAGGATGTGCTTTTGGCTGCACCTCTTGTTGGGGAAGCAATTGAACTGACCAAGGTTGAGGATGAGGTGTTCTCTTCCGGAGCTATGGGAGAAGGAATTGCAATTGTCCCGGACGAGGGTAAGGTATACGCTCCCTGTGACGGTGTGATTTCCACCTTCTTCCCTACCGGACATGCCATAGGGATAACCGCTGAAAACGGTGCAGAAGTTTTGATTCATGTTGGTATGGATACTGTAGAACTGAACGGAGAAGGGTTTACTCCCAAGGCTGAAGAAGGTGATAGGGTAAAGAAGGGGCAGCTTTTGCTGGAGTTTGATATGGCCGTAATTCAGGCGAAGGGTTATAAGCTTGCTACACCCATTGTTGTAACCAATGCAGATGATTTTAAGAATATTTTTATACTTGCAACCGGTAATGTTTCGGCGCAAAATGATATAATTAAAGTAGAGGCTTAAGTTCAACGAGAGGAGATTAGTTATGAAATCACTTGAGTATACTATTACAGACGAGGTTGGA
>CALYSH010000319.1 GCA_945485625.1 uncultured Lachnospiraceae bacterium
GGTCTCTGGTCAGGAAACCTGCCTTCTTCAGAGCGGGTCTGTAATCAGCATCTACCTGAAGCAGTGCTCTTGCAATACCGTGTCTGATTGCACCAGCCTGGCCGGTGTATCCGCCACCGTGAACATTTACAAGTACATCGAACTTGTCAGCGGTCTCGGTGATAGCCAGAGGCTGACGAACGATAACCTTCAAGGTCTCAAGACCAAAATACTCGTCCATGCTTCTCTTATTGATTACAACATCGCCCTTACCGGGTACCAAATATACTCTTGCGATGGATTTCTTTCTTCTACCAGTTCCGTAGTATTTTTCTGTTTTAGCCATGATTTCCTATCCTCCTGTCCCTTAGAATGTCAATACTTCAGGCTTCTGAGCTGCATGCTTGTGCTCAGGTCCTGCGTACACGTACAGTTTTGTATACATCTGTCTTCCTAAAGGTCCCTTGGGAAGCATGCCCTTAACAGCGAATTCAATTACTTCTTCAGGCTTCTTAGCAAGCTTCTCTCTTAAGGTTGCTTCCTTCATACCGCCAACATAGTCGGAGTGATGATGGTAAACCTTCTGATCCAGCTTCTTTCCGGTAACCTGAATCTTCTCAGCGTTGATTACGATTACGTAATCACCGGTGTCAATATGAGGAGTGAAGATAGCCTTATTCTTTCCTCTTAAAACCTTAGCAACCTCTGCGGCCAAACGACCCAGAGTCATTCCGGTAGCATCTACTACATACCATTTTCTATCGATTGTAGCTGGACTAGCCATAAATGTTTTCATGATGTTTCCTCCATAATTACTTTTGTCCTTTGTCCTGTCACCATAGTACATCGCAGATGTCCGGCTACGACATAAAACGCTTCAGAACCATTGTCTATCTACAGCGCGTCACCGGGGCTTTGGTTAAGCGCTTCGAAACACTGTCACAGTTGTATATTATATGATAGGATGATTACCCTGTCAAGACTTTCTTTTCAAGTCTTTCCATATTTCTTTTCAAGTTTTCCATATTGAAACATATCCGGGTCTTTCCATATATAAATTTGAAAAAAGAATGCCCGCCTCAGTCCGAATTTAAAAAATATCATGAAAATATTCGCTTCATTTTCATTTCATTTTCAAGTCAGCAGTTTTTCGTGCAATTTCCGTATATATATGTTAGAATGTAACTATTCAGAGCCATACATATTTACATTCTGTGAATGCTTGCATTCAAACAGAATTGTAAAGATACATGGCGAAGTAACCACATGAGCAAAAGAGAAGCTTTTCAGCAGCGGTTTTGTGAATAAGGCGGAATGTCCTCATGTGAGCGAACACCGTTCACTACATTAACATAACCGGCAACAAAACGCAATATGGAAGGAATATTATTATGAAGAAACCGAAAGTAAAATGTCCCTTATGTATGACCAAAATGAGATTGGAGGGTGACGTGAAGGTCTGCCCCGAATGCGGCTATCGTCTGTGCGACCACAAGGAAGATGGGGATGACCTTTTCAATAATGAGGATCATACACACTCCAATTATGTCACTACCAGCAAATATGAGGATCCCTATTCCTATGGAGAGAAGCCTTCTGCACAGGGGCGCTACACCGACTCCGCCGGCAGGGGCTCTTCCTCCGGCACAAGCCTTACCACCCGACCCACAACCACACAGAAAACATTCCAGACAAAGACTTACCGGGAATACAAAAAAGCAGAGCAAAGAAATCCTGTCATCAAGGTGGTACGTATTTTCTTTTCCATCTATTTTGTGATGATGTTTCTCTCTGTCATTTTTACGATTGTATCCAAGAGCTCCATATCCAATTTTATAGAGGACCTCTCCGACAACATCACTTCCGTAAAGTTTCCTACCGCTGCAGAGAATGATTTGATTCCTGCATTTTTAGAGGAAGTCTTTCAGAAAAGCCTGGATGAGATTACCGAGGAAGAACTTGCATCCATCTACCGCATTGAAACGCTCTACGATGATTATGACAACAGCTATAATGTGTATTTCAGCTCGAATACCGATATGGATATCCTGTCTCCGGTTCGCATTGAAAATGCCTATATGAATACAGCTCAGCTCAGTCTTCTGTCCGATATACGGATTTTGTGCATACCCGGTATCAAATTGAACCCGGGCGATTTGGACGGAATGACTCAGGTATCCTATCTGCAGTGTGCCAACTCCGTGGATGAATTGCTTGAGATTGTCCCCCTTCCGTCGCAGATTCAGCAGCTGGATTTGGGGAAAATGGCTTCCATCGGGGAATTCGATCCCCCCATGGTCCACCTGGATATGACAAGCATCGGGAAATTTGAGAATCTTTATGGGCTGTATCTGGATGTTGATGAGCTCAAAAATCCGGAGGCAATCGGTAAGCTGTCCAACCTAAACTTCCTGCAAATCAACTGCCCTGACATGGCGGACTTTGATTTTCTCCGCAGCTTGGAGCGTTTGTCCCAATTACATATTTTCTCTGAAAAAATGTATGACATTTCTTTCCTTGAAAATATGCCCGTATTGTCTGTTCTTTGGTTAGAAGGCGGCTGCTACACCACTCTGTCCCCCTTGCAAAACCATAGTGCACTCCGTGAATTGTATATTTATGATAATTCGGAGCTGGCGGATTTCTCCATAATCGCTACCCTTCCGAATCTGAGTTCCCTTGAACTCATCAATCTGCAGATATCGGATCTTTC
>CALYSH010000320.1 GCA_945485625.1 uncultured Lachnospiraceae bacterium
ATTGAGCACGATGCGGTGGTACATATCTGTGAATTTGGGGAGAAGGACTCGTTTGCGGTGGCATATCTGGATGTGGATGACAATGGTATGGTGCGCCCGGAGGATTTACAGAAGGCAATCCGCAAGGATACCATATTGATTTCCGTGATGTTTGCAAACAATGAAATCGGCACCATCGAACCCATTGAGGAAATCGGAAGAATCGCCCATGAGAACGGGATTCTCTTCCATACGGATGCGGTGCAGGCATACGGTCATGTGCCCATTGACGTGGAGAGGCTGCATATTGATATGCTCAGTGCCAGCGGGCATAAAATAAACGGTCCCAAGGGTGTGGGTATCATGTATCTGAGAGAATCCGTGAAGCTGGGGCCCCTGATTCATGGCGGGGCACAGGAGAGGGGGCGTAGGGCCGGCACACATAATACACCGGGTATTGTTGGCTTCGGAAAGGCCACGGAGCTGGCGAAGGCGAAGCTTTCACAACGGAGCCAAAAGGAGAGAGAACTTCGGGATTACCTGATTACACGGGTTCTGAAAGAAATCCCCTACACCAGACTCAATGGACATCCTACAAAACGGCTGACGAACAATGTGAACTTCAGCTTCCGGTTTATTGAAGGGGAATCTCTGTTGATTATGCTGGATCAGAAGGGAATTTGCGCATCCAGCGGTTCTGCATGTACCTCCGGTTCACTGGATCCATCCCATGTACTTCTGGCAATCGGTCTGCCACACGAAATTGCACACGGTTCCCTGAGACTGACCCTGTCGGATGCAAATACAAGGGATGAAATCGATTATGTGGTTGAACAACTAAAGTCCATTGTGGACAGATTGAGAAGCATGTCACCGCTTTATGAGGATTTTGTGAAGAAGAATAAGGAGAAATAAGGCTATGAGTCAGATTATAGAATATAGTGAAAAGGTAATGGATCATTTTACCAATCCCAGGAATGTGGGAGAAATCGAAAATGCAGCAGGAGTCGGCACGGTTGGAAATGCAAAGTGCGGTGACATCATGCGGATGTATCTGGATATCGAGGACAATATTGTAAAAGATGCAAAATTCAAGACCTTTGGTTGCGGAGCAGCCGTCGCAACCAGCAGTATGGCAACCGAGCTTGTAATCGGAAAGACAGTGGAGGAGGCTCTGAAGGTTACCAACAAAGCGGTGATGGAGGCACTGGACGGACTGCCTCCGGTGAAGATTCACTGTTCTCTGCTGGCGGAGGAAGCCATTCATGCCGCATTGTGGGATTATGCCCAGAAAAACAATATCACCATCGAAGGACTGAAGCCGCCGGTCAACGATATTGACGAGACGGAAGAGTTTTATAAGATGAAGGAGTCATAAACCCGGTCGTATATGTGGGTTCTTTCTGCACCCCAACTAAATCTTAAGAAATTTGTAAGAGATTTATGCTTAGAAATGTGGGATAATTGTCCTATGATAAATATGCGAGTACATAAGTCGGGGGAGCGATAACATGCAGGAACAAAAGATTTTGGTGGTGGATGACGATCGGGAAATTTTGTTTTCCATGGCGAAGCTTCTGGAATATGAGGGCTTCAGGGTGGTGAAGGCCGGTGATGGTCTGGAAGCGTTGGAACGGTTAAATTCAGAGAAGCCGGACCTGATTATTCTGGACATCATGATGCCAAAGCTGGATGGGATATCCGCACTGATGAAGATTCGGGAGAACAATCATATTCCGGTTATCATATTATCTGCCAAATCCCAGGACAGGGACAAGGTGTACGGACTTTCCGTGGGAGCGGACGATTATATCTGTAAGCCCTATAACCCGGCAGAGCTGGGGGCAAGGGTGAAGGCACTGCTTCGACGGTATAAAGCCTGGAGCACAAATCCGGAGGCTGGCAGGGATAAGGAAGGGGAGCGAATCGTAAACGGTGGACTGGTTTTGGATCTGCCTGCCAAGCAGATTCTGGTGGACGGGGAACCGGTGAAGCTGACAGCCACGGAATACAGGATTGTTCATCTGCTGATGAACAATCTGAATCGGGTGTATTCTGCTGAGGAAATCTATGAACGCGTGTGGAATGAAAGCGCGGACTATGCAGTGGAAAACACGGTGATGGTGCATATCCGCCGGATCCGGGAGAAAATCGAGCTTGACGCAAAAAATCCAAAATACATAAAGGTGGTGTGGGGAATTGGCTACAAGATGGAAAAAATGGACTGAATTATTTCAGACGGAGAAAAGGAACTGGCAGATCGCGGTGATTTTTTTCCTGCTTTCCCTGCTGATTGGGGGATTTGTGTTTGCAGACATTCCCTACGGGTATCATCCGGTATTGATCATTCTGTTGTTTGCTGCGATTGCAATCACTATGGTATTCGGAATAAGGACAGGGATGCTTCGCCTGAATCAAAAAACAGAGCAGCTGGAGGATGAAGCGTATAATAATACTTATTATAAAGTTCTCATGGTGGAGCTGGCGGGGTGCATCATTTACATTCCTATAGCAACGGCGGTTCTGGTGTTTGGAGAGTGTGAGCATTCGGCTTATTCTTTTCTTGAGGATCTGACTGGCTACAGAATGGGCTGGATTGTGGCGTTGATTTATATCGTCCCCATATTCTGTTCCCTGTTTACTGTGGTGTGGGAGTGTGAGCGTGCCAGAAGCAGAAGGGCCTACCGCAGGGAATACGAGACAGAGC
>CALYSH010000321.1 GCA_945485625.1 uncultured Lachnospiraceae bacterium
GTTTTAACCCCTTATCCACCAGTTCAAAAACACATCGCTCCGTTACATAAAGTACTCTTTGTCTGTTTTCTTTTGCCCGCTTTGCAGAAAAGCTGATGCTCTTTACATGTTCCACAAACTTCGAAATTGTCCCCTCATTCTTTATGGTAACCTTGCCATCCGTTTCTTCCACATTAAGCCCCTTGGTATGAAAGGTCATGCAGAACACAACGGTGGATGTTTTCGCGGTGATATTTGCGAAGCCTCCCACCCCTGCAAATGCTCCTGAGCCTTTATGTGCATTTACATTTCCAAATCGATCTACTTCAATAGCTCCCATAAAACAGATATCAAGACCGCCATTATTATATAAGTCAAACTGATTTGCCATATCATAAATGGAATCTGCCCCGATGACCGCGCCAAACACCTTTCCGGAAGCCGGGAAGCCTCCTACACCTCCGGCCTCCACCGTAAGCGTTATCTTATCCAGAATACCGTTTTCTCTCGCATATTTTGAAACAGTTTCCGGAATACCTACACCGATATTTACAATATCATCCGGCTTCAATTCCATGGCAGCTCGTTTCCCGATAATCTCAGCACTGGTATTTACCACGCTTTTGGTCATGGTACGCTTTTCCAGCATTTCAGCCCAATCCTGCCACTGGGAATAAGGGATTTCAAAGCTGCCGGTAAGGGATTCATATGCAGCATGTCTGGGCTCCGGTTTGATTTCTACAATTGCATCCACAAGGCAACCCGGAATAATGGTATTATGCGGTCTGGAAGGCTTTGCCACCAATCTGTCCACCTGGACAATTACCTTTCCGTTATTCGCTTTGACCGCCTGACAGATGGACAGGGCATCCCCCGCCGTGTACATATCCTCAAAGGAAATATTCCCCTTACGGTCCGCTGCCGTTCCCTTGATGATTGCCACATTGATAAGCGGTAATTTGTAATACAAAAACTCTTCCCCGTCAAGAACCACATACTTTACCAGAGAATCATCCTTGGAGATATGATTGATGCCCGGGCCTTCCAATCTGGGATCCACAAAAATATCAAGGCCTACCTTGGAGAGTGCCCCCGGTAGTCCTCCTGCCTGCGCACGAAGTGCGTGGGAAATACAACCCAGCGGCAAATTATATGCTTCAAATTTATCTTGCAAAACCAGCTTCTTGGTACTGTACATTGCTCCGAAATGGCCGCAGATGATTTTATCCACTGCACCATCCCGAATATATCCCTCCGCAGCTTTGTCTTCATCCCATGCCCCGAAGCCTGCGCTGGATATCATGGTAAGATGCTTGGGAGAGCCTGTCTTTTTATATCTATCATACAATGCCTCATGTAATTCCACCGGATTATCAATCCCAAGGAATGAGTTTAGTGCAATCACATCCCCGTCGTTTATTAATCTCATGGCTTCATCTGCCGTCATTATTCGAAACATTTTGTTTTCCTCTCATTACCCACATATTTTCCGGATTTCGTGTATTTTGTCTATTATCTCATATTTCTCGCTTTCCTTCAATTTTTTCTTTCAGAAAGAAAGCTCCCCTGTCCGAACCATTCGAACCGGGGAGTACTCTTTCTGCTTTCCATGGAAAGCAGATTTCTTTCTTCATTATGGACTGACATAGTTTCCACCGACAAAAAACCTCGCTGCCACATCTATAAGGAACAGTCCAATGATCAGATAACTGATACCCAGAAATAATTTGGGTCTTTTCTTGTTCAGCAGCATCAAAAGTTTGTCGAGAGCCGGCCAGACTCCATATAACGCAGCCATTCCAATCAGTCCAAAGCGAATACTTGATTTCAATGCGATGCGGCCCTGGAAATTCGGACCGTATTCCGTGTAATCCCAAAGCCAGGAACCTGTCACGAATTCCATAAGATAGCTGGTAAACAATTCCACTGCGGTACACAAAAGAATAATGGAAACAAAGCACAGAAGCGGTGTCAAATTGACCCTTCCCAGCTTTATCTTTCTCGCCTTCCATTTTTGCATGGACAGAATAATCATCATTCCTCCGACTCCGTAAACCGGAAGCCATGGCCCAAATAAAAAACCCCGATTCACAAATCCATAGCCTAACTCAAAGTAAAAAACCAGAACCTCATATATCCATCCAATAAAGCAAAACACAAGAAAACATAAAAAGTATCTTTTCCAGTCCCTCTTCTCCTTTTCCAAATCCGATATATTATCCCCTTTCTTAATCGATGATTCTATAGCAGTAACATCATTTTTTCAGCGAAATGATCCGCTGTAATTCCTTCGCCACTACTAAAATCAAGAATCTTCTTTCCTTCCAGATCCCCAAGCTGTTCCCAAACAATTTTCTTAAATCGTCTCTCTCATGCAGGAAGTTCTGTAATACTATGCATATTTGTCAGTCTACATTTTCTTTTCCATTAAATCAAATCGACCTTTGCGCCAATCGGCATATCCTCTTACCTGATATCCGCTTTTTCGGTATAACTTTTGTGCATATGGGTTCTCAGTAAACACATCAAGTCGCACTGATTCATACCCCATCTCGTGAACCTGTGTCTCGATATGGGCTAACACCTCTTTATTTTCTGCATACATATATGTATCTTGCCATATGTTTAAGATATTCTCCTTTTCCTTGAAGTACATAGTCTGTTTGTTCAATCATTTATCAGCCTGTGAAGCTTTTGCATTATTCG
>CALYSH010000322.1 GCA_945485625.1 uncultured Lachnospiraceae bacterium
CCGCATACTCTGTCGCGCTATTTACCACCGGCGATGCAAGCTTCGCTACCGCGCTGCACAATTTACAGATAGAGGATTGAATTATGAAGGAATCCATTAAAAAACGAATAGAGGCGGTTCGCCGCGGCGAGGTGCCGGAGGGATATCGACGGACAAAGGACATTGGCATAGCACCATCAGATTGGAGAGTCGGCCAACTGTCTGATGTACTGCACAATAAGCAGAGACCTGTTCCAAAGCCCGATGAGCCATATTGGCGATTAGGAATTAGAAGTTGGGCTAAAGGTACATTTCATGCCTATGTGGATGATCCTGCAGCCGTTGACATGGATGAATTGTATGTAGTTCAGGAAAATGACCTGGTTGTAAACATTACATTTGCGTGGGAACACGCAATAGCTGTAGCCTCTAAAGAGGATGACGGTTTACTTGTATCTCACAGATTCCCTACCTACACTTTTGACGGTGGAAATGTTCCAGAGTATTACAAAGCAGTTGTCTCTCAACAATACTTTAGGGATATGCTGGATCATATTTCGCCGGGTGGTGCAGGTCGAAATCGCGTGTTGAATCGTAAAGATTTCTTGGCACTTCCCTGTCATATCCCTCCAATCCCAGAGCAGAAGAAGATCGCTGAGATTCTGGCAACCTGCGACCGGGCGATTGAACTGAAACAGCAGCTACTGGAAGAGAAACAGCGACAAAAAAGAGCTTACTTGCAGAAGATGCTCCCGCAGAGTGGATGCGATGTTCCTGAGTGGAGATTAACTGGTTTCTATTTGCCGTGGCAAAAGAAAAAGCTGGGAGAACTTGTTACATTCTATAACGGTTTGACCTATTCTCCGGATGATATCAGAACAGAAGGAACTCTTGTATTGCGGTCATCCAATGTGAAGGACGGCGAGATAGTTGATGCTGACAATGTGTATGTAGATCCCGCTGCTGTTAATTCTGAAAACGTTCAGATCGGTGATATTATTGTCGTTGTACGCAATGGCTCTCGTGCTTTAATCGGAAAACATGCCGAAATCAAAGCTGATATGCCCAATACGGTTATTGGTGCATTTATGACAGGTATTAGATCTGAATATCCACCGTTTGTGAATGTGCTGTTAAGCACCCCTCAGTTTGATGCGGAAATCCAAAAGAAGCTTGGTGCAGCCATTAATCAGATTACGGGTTACATGTTTGCAAAAATGGAATTCATGGTTCCTGAGCCTGCTGAACGAGTGGCTATAGGAGAATTCTTTAGGGCAATCGATAATCTTATCGCCTTGTATCAACGAGAACTGGAACAAGAAAAGCAAAAGAAAAAAGCCCTGATGCAGCTTCTGCTGACCGGGCTTGTGCGTGTGAACGCTTAAGGGAAACGCCGGTGTGGCGGCAACCGCACCGGCGCCCCTGAAATACAGCGAATATTACGAAAGGCGGTGAGGCCTATGAGGGCACCAAAAAAGAACACTTAGATTGCGGCAACAATCCAAGTGTTCCATATGGTATATAAGCAGACGACAATCAACTTATATGCGCTATTATAGCGCACGGGCTTGACGAAAGTCAAGAGAAAGGATCGATATGCCTTTTTATTATATCAACAAAAATTGGACCTTGAACCCCGGATTTCACCATGAGGTCCATACAGAAGAACATGCTGCAGAGCTGAAAATCCAGGACAAAATCTATCTTGGATGGTTTGCAAATGAGATTGACGCTGTGCAGGAAGGAAAAAAATATTATTCCAATGCGGACGGATGCGCTGTCTGCTGTCCCAAGGCACATAAGGGGTGAGCGTATGCCCAGAAAAGAACACCATGTTGTACCAAATCCCGACGGTGGGTGGGATGTGAAGCGTGAGAATGCAAAGCGCAGCAGTGGTCACTATGACACCAAGCAGGAAGCGATGGAAGCCGGTCGGAGGATGAGTATCAACCAGGGCACGGAATTGATTCCCCACCGCAAGGATGGCACCATTCAGAACCCCAACAGCCATGGCAACGACCCCTGTCCGCCGAGGGACAAGAAATAATCGGTACCAGGCCGGCAGGGCCTTAGCGCCCTGCTGTGCCTCTTTATCATATAGGTCGGAGGTATTCACTATGCCGAGTCATCAGATTTTTAATGAGCGCCCGGAATCCCAGGACAGAGCGTTGCGGGAACTGCAAGCCATGGGCTATCAATATATCCCCAGAGCAGAGGCCGAGCAGAAGCGCGGCCATTTGTCGCATGTGCTGTTCCCGGATGTTATGCGGGAATTTTTGGCTTCTCAGTCCTTTATTTACCGGGGTAAGCAGACCCCGTTTCCTGATGACGCCATCGGCGAAGCCATCCGGGAACTGGATGCTCCCCTGGAGCGTGGCCTGATGTTCTCCAGCAAGGCGATCTATGACCGGCTGATTTACGGCAAGAGCTGCGACGTACATCTATATGACGGCAATACCCAGTCCTTTGACATTTCCTATATTGACTGGGAACACCCCGAGAACAATATCTGGCAGGTTACAGATGAATTTTCTGTAGAGCGAAACAACGGAAAATATGCCCGCCCAGACATTGTCCTGATGGTCAACGGTATTCCTCTGGTTGTGATCGAATGCAAGAAATCCAGTGTGGATGTGGAAGAGGGCGTGAAACAGAACGTCCGCAACTGGCAGCCTGACTATATCCCCCAACTTTTCAAGTTC
>CALYSH010000323.1 GCA_945485625.1 uncultured Lachnospiraceae bacterium
AACGCTGTCTGAAAAGATGATCAACCTTCCTTCTGTTGAGGAACAGAAGGATATTGCGGAAAAACTCGATGAAGTAGATTCGTTGATTAACATCCAGCAGAGGCAACTTGCGAAACTGGACGAGCTCGTCAAATCCCGATTTATCGAACTGTTCGGAGACCGATATATTAATGACAGAAAGTGGGAAAGTAAACCACTACATGAATGTGCAGATTTTTATAATGGTAAGGCGCATGAACAGGTAGTTGACGAAAACGGAGAATATATTCTGGTGACTTCCCGTTGTATTGCTTCTGATATTACAGATTATAGAAGAACCAATGCATTGCTATTCCCGTTGCAGGTTAATGACATAGCAATGGTTATGAGCGATGTGCCAAATGGTAGAGCATTGGCGAAGTGTATTTTGATTGATGAAGATAGAAAATACACACTTAATCAGCGAATTTGTTGCTTGCGAAATTACTCATTTAATCCTGTTTTCTTCTATCACTTGCTGAATAGACATGAGTATTTTTTGAGCTTTAATGATGGTAATGCTCAGACTAATCTTCGTAAAGACGATTTGTTGGCTTGTAGCATAATTATGCCACCTATAGAACTACAAGAACAATTTGCCACCCTCGTTGGACAGACAGACAAATCAAAATTGGCAGTGAAGCAAAGCCTCGAAAAGCTGGAAACCCTGAAAAAATCGCTGATGCAGCAGTACTTTGGATAATAGAGGTAAAATAATGGATAACAAGCGCATTCTATACTTGGTGAAAATCGGGGAAAAAAAGTTCCTTGATGAAACAATATCAGAAGGCAAATTCTATATGAATACTTGCGAATATTTTCGAGAAAAGGCGATTGATGAAGGTGGAGACCTGGTTGGCGATCTCCAGGAATGTTCTTTTCCGCAAGGCACAGAAATTAAAATTGGCAATGTTACAATGACTCCATTCGACAAAAACGATCCTGAGTCCACAGCAATGTGCTGTGGAGCCAACTATTGTATATATTGTACATATGCTGTACTTGCCGAGACGATCCCAAGTTCTGCTATTATTCCCACTAATGTATTTACGGGAATAATTGGTAATGATGATCCAAGTAAATATAATGTATTGTTATTCAAAAATCCTGGTTCAATAATACAGAGAGTAACTTCTAAACTATCCATTCGAGGACTGTCAGGAAGATGCGATCTTGTCTCCTATGATGACCATGTATTTTGTTCTCCATATCGTTTTGGATCGAATGAGTACATTCTCGACTTATGCTTTCATAAAAGGAAGGATTTCAAAGGACAGAACGAATACCGTATAGCCACAATCAATACAGAAAATGCTGCAATAGCTGACTTATGTATTGGCAAATTGTCAGGTGATGACTATGAAGAGATACCAATTCAACCGGGAAAATCTCTTTACATAGGAACTGGAGATATCCCCACAAAAGTCACCTTTAGTTGGAAGTAAATATTCCCGTTTATGATGGTTGCAGGATGTTGGTACACCCCACAAGAAAGGAGCTATTACTATGAACTTCGATTATATGAAGAATGCACCTGACTTTGCGCAGCTGTACACCTACTGCTGCGAAGCGGAGGAGTTTGCGCTCAGCAAGCCGAATATCAGCGTCACCTCTGCGCGAAAGGCCATGGAGTATGTGGTGAAGCTCCTTTATGGCGCGGCCATTGACGATATCCGCGGCAAAACCGTGTTCGAAATGGCGACGGATTATCGCTTCATTCAGTATGTGAATGATCAGATTCTGCTCAACTCCATCCACTACATCCGCAAGATGGGTAATGTGGCGGTGCATGAGGGCGTGCTCTCTGTGGATGAGGCGCTGAAGGTGCTGGAGGAACTGCATTTTCTGGTGGGTGAAATCTGCATCCTGATGCAGGTCGCACCGGATTATCCTGAATTCGTAAAGCCCACCCTGCAGGCTGCGCCCGTTGCGGCTCCTGTGCCTCAGGAAGCGCCTGCGGTTCAGGCAATCAAGGTGGAGGTCGAGCCGGAACTGTGCGCAGTCTATGCGAAAAAGTTGCGCAATACCATTTTCAACGTAAAGCACGGCAGAGACGAAAGCGAGAATAAGAAACTCTTTCTGCAGGCGTCTCTGCGTGAGGCCGGCTGGCCGATGGTCAACCGTGCCAATACCAATATGCCCGCCGCTGCCGCCATCGACTGCAAGCTGGACAGCGGCGATACGGTGGATTATGTGCTGTGCGGCCGGGACAACAAGCCGCTGGCGATTATTGAATATACGACCACTGTGCAGAACCTGATCGAAGGCCGTACCAAGGGCATCGACAAAGCAAATCAGCTGGAAAAGAAATACGGCTACAAGCCTGTGGTGTACTACACCAACGGTTACTATATCTATTGCATCGATCAACTGGGCTATGCGCCCCGGCGCGTGTTCAACTTCCATTCCATTGAGGAACTGGAGCTTTTGAAGCTGCGCCGCACCATGCGGCAGGAGATTACCGATCCTGTGATCGATGACGCCATTACCAACCGCGATTATCAGAAGAACGCCATCCGCAGCATGTGCAAGGCGTTTTCCGACATGCGCCGCAGGAGTCTGCTGGTCATGGCCACCGGCACGGGCAAAACGCGCGTGTCTATTTCCTGCGTGGATGTGCTGATGAAGGCGGGCTGGATCAAGAATGTGCTGTTCCTGGC
>CALYSH010000324.1 GCA_945485625.1 uncultured Lachnospiraceae bacterium
AAGGTAAAAATCCGTTCCTGACGGATTTTTCAGTACATGACATTGATAATGACAGGAATGTCATAATTGGACATTTCCTTTAAAACAAAGCATCTTTTGATATGGAGCAGGAAAAAATGACAGTAAATGTGACAGAAACTTATAGCCCGGAAGAGACATATGAACTGGGCGTAAAAATCGGACAGACCTGTAAACCGGGACAGGTATTTACCTTAATTGGAGATCTTGGAGTAGGTAAAACCGTGTTCACCCAGGGCGTTGCAAAAGGGCTGGAAATTGATGAACCGGTGAACAGTCCCACCTTTACGATTCTGCAGGAGTATACCCGGGGAAGGCTTCCCTTCTATCATTTCGATGTGTATCGGATCGGGGATGTGGAGGAGATGGACGAAATCGGTTATGAGGATTGCTTTTACGGACAGGGCATATGCCTCGTTGAATGGGCGAATCTGATAGAAGAGATTCTTCCGGAGCACTATTATAAAATTGTCATTGAAAAAGACTTGGAAAAAGGCTTCGATTATCGTAAAATAACCATTGAAGAAATCGGAGGTCCTTTATAATGAAGATATTGGGAATTGACAGCTCCGGACTGGTAGCAAGTGTTGCGATTGTAGAGGATGACATTCTGGTGGGAGAATACACCACCAATTATAAGAAGACGCATTCCCAGACCCTGCTTCCCATGCTGGACGAATTAAAGAAGATGATTGATCTGGACTTAAATTCCGTGGATGCCATAGCCATTGCTGCCGGACCGGGTTCTTTTACCGGATTACGTATCGGGGCGGCGACTGCCAAGGGCTTGGGGCTTGCCCTGAATAAACCTTTGGTAGAGGTACCTACCCTGGAGGGAATGGCATTTAATCTGTGGGGAACGGATGCATTGATTGTTCCCATGATGGATGCCAGAAGAAATCAGGTTTATACCGGAGCATATGAGTTTGTGAACGAAGCGGCAGATGATGGTTCGGTGAATAAGTGTCTGCATTGCGTAGTGGAACAGTGTGCAACGGATGTAACCGAGTGGATTCGGAAAATAAATGAAATCGGTCGGGAGGTTATTTTCCTGGGCGACGGTGTACCGGTGTACGCAAAGCAGATTGCTGAAGGGATGACCGGAAAGTATTCTTTTGCACCGGCAGGGTTCAATTATCAGCGGGCAGCCTCAGTAGCAGCCCTTGGCGAAGTGTATTTTGCACAGGGCAGAGGGATTGATGCGGCACTGCATCAGCCGGAGTATCTGAGAAAGAGTCAGGCAGAGCGGGAGAAGGATGAGAAGCAGACTGCTCAGGTGAAAGTATGAGCGTAATCATTCGTGAATTTCAACTGTCGGATGCGGATCCGGTAAGCCAAATGGAACAGCATATCTTTTCCTGCCCATGGAGTAAAAAGGCATTTGAGGAGTTGTTGACCAGGGATTATTGCCTGTACCTGGTAGCAGAGAATGCGGGGAGGGTCATCGGGTTCGCCGGCATGACCATTTCCTGCGGTGAGGCAGATATTGATAAAGTGATGGTGGAGGAAGCTTTTCGAGGACGTCATGTGGCTGAGAGGCTTCTGGAGGAACTTTTTGCACGAGGCGAAGCTCGTGGGGTGGAAGCATATACGTTGGAGGTCCGGGTGGGGAATGAACCGGCGATCGGTTTGTATCGGAAGCTTGGATTCGAGTCCGCAGGTGTTCGCCCCGGATTTTATGAGAAACCCACAGAGGACGCTTTGATTATGTGGAAACGATAACAGAAATTACCACGAAAGAAGTGTGCATTTTCCTGTATAATCATGTTTACAGCAGGTAAGTGATTAAAGTGGAAAGGTGTGGCGTATGAGAAGATATGATGAACAGAAGCAGGAACTTTTGGAGGTTGTCTGCAACCAATGCGGACGAGCTTTGAATGTGGTGGATGGATGTCTGAAGGAGGGCTGCTTTCATGTGGACTATCCCTTTGGGTATTTCAGCCGGAAGGACGGAATGATTCACCATTTTGACTTGTGTGAGGATTGTTATGACAGGATGATTGGAGCTTTCCGGCTACCAATCAGTGAAACAGAGAATCACGAATTGTTATAGAGATTTGGAGAGGCTTTTCTCCGGAAAGAATGGATTGACTGTATGTTGGATGTTTGCCTGTTGGGAACAGGGGGTATGATGCCACTGCCGTATCGGTGGCTCACTTCCCTGATGATGCGATATAACGGAAAGAGTATTCTAATCGATTGCGGTGAGGGTACTCAGATTGCCATGCGGAAAAAAGGATGGAGCCCCAATCCCATTGATATTATCTGCTTTACTCACTTTCATGCAGATCATATCAGCGGGTTGCCCGGTATGCTTTTGACCATGGGAAATGCGGAGCGGACAGAACCGCTTCTGCTGATTGGACCCAAGGGTTTAAATCGTGTGGTTTCTGCACTTCGCGTGATTGCCCCGGAGCTTCCCTTCGAAATCATATGCAGGGAAATTCAGGGAGACCGGGAGGATTTCACATTTGACGGGTTTACGATTCGGGCTTTTAAGGTGAATCACAATGTGTTATGCTATGGTTACAGTATGTCCGTCAGCCGCGGGGGCCGTTTCGATAAGGAACGTGCTTTGGCACAGGGAATCCCTATGAAATTCTGGAGCAGACTGCAGAAGGGGGAGGAAATTACCGAAGGAGATATCCTTTATACGCCC
>CALYSH010000325.1 GCA_945485625.1 uncultured Lachnospiraceae bacterium
TCTCCTTGCCGGGGTCATTAATGTAATATTAAATCTGGTATTTGTTATCGTGTTCCATATGGGAGTAGCCGGTGTTGCCACTGCTACGGTTATTTCCCAGGCGGTTTCCTGCATTTTGATTCTTCGGTGTCTGATTTTGACAGATGGTGTGTATAAGCTGAATTTACAGGGGATTCATTTTGCAAAGGATAAGCTGCTTAAGATGATGCAGATTGGTCTTCCGGCAGGAATTCAGGGCTCCCTGTTCTCCATTTCCAATGTACTGATTCAGTCGTCCGTGAATAGCTTTGGCTCCATTGCAATGGCGGGAAATACAGCCGGAAGTAACATTGAAGGCTTTGTTTATACAGCCATGAATTCCTTTTATCAGGCATCCATCAGCTTCACAGGACAAAATTACGGAGCACATAAGTTTCGGAGAATCGGAAAGGTACTGTTATACTGTGAGGGATTGGTGATTCTGGTTGGTCTGATTATGGGGAACGGTGCCTACCTGCTGGCAGATAAGCTACTGCTTCTTTACAGTGACGACCCGGAGGTCATCGCATATGGTGTAAGAAGAATCGCATATATCTGTATTCCGTATTTTTTGTGCGGTATGATGGATGTGATTGTAGGTTCCCTGCGTGGAATCGGGTGCTCCCTGCTTCCCATGTTTGTTTCCCTGACCGGGGCCTGCGTGTTCCGTGTCATATGGATTTATACCGTATTTGCAAAGGTACATACTCTGCCATGTCTGTATTTATCCTATCCCATCAGCTGGGCCCTGACCTTTTCGGTACATTTGATATGCTTTCTGGTATTGTACCGCAGGCTTCGAAAAAACAATCAGGATTCAGAAATCGTAGCAATATAACTTGAAACATATGTTCGCATGTGCTATACTTTTTCATATGATTGGAGGAGCTCCGTATGATTGCATATGTACATGGAATAGTGGAAGATATAGCGGAAGATAATGTGGTATTGGATGTGAATGGTATGGGAATTAATGTGAATATTTCTGCAGACACAGCATCCAGACTTCCCGGAATCGGGGAACCGGCCAAGATTTATACCTATACCTGTGTCCGGGAAGATACCTTTCAATTATATGGATTTCTGACCAGATGTGATCTGGATATTTTCAAAAAGCTGATTACGGTAAATGGAATCGGTCCAAAGGGCGGGCTTGCAATATTGTCTGTTATGAACGCGGAGGATTTAAGATTTGCCATTATGCAGGGAGATGCGAAAGCGATTGCAAAGGCACCGGGTATAGGACCCAAAACAGCCCAGAGAGTGATTTTGGATTTGAAGGACAAAATAGAACTGGACGACAGCCTGATACAACGTGAGATCACACAGACTGCAGGCGGGAATCCTCTCATTGCGGATACACCGCAGAAGCAGGAAGCAGTGGAAGCACTTGTTTCCCTCGGTTACGGTCAGGCAGAGAGCATAAAAGCTGTCAATCAGATTGAAAACCTTGAGAATCTGGATTCCGGCGCGATATTAAAAGCTGCTTTAAAGAAAATGTTTTGATGGGAAGTGACATATGGCAGGCAGAATGATTCAGACGGATATAACCCGTGAAGACGAGAAAATAGAAGGCTCCTTAAGACCTCAGACACTGGACGATTATATAGGACAAAGTAAGATTAAGGAAAACCTCAGAGTATATATTGAAGCGGCAAGACAACGTGGGGATGCGTTGGACCATGTGCTCTTTTATGGACCTCCGGGATTGGGAAAAACCACCCTGGCGGGTATCATTGCCAACGAAATGGGGACTCATTTAAAGGTAACCAGCGGTCCGGCCATAGAAAAGCCAGGAGAAATGGCTGCGATATTGAATAATCTGGAGGAGGGCGATTTGCTGTTTGTGGATGAAATCCATCGTCTGAACCGCCAGGTAGAAGAAGTACTGTACCCGGCTATGGAGGATTATTGTATCGATATCATGATTGGAAAAGGCTCAGCGGCCCGGTCGGTGCGATTGGAACTGCCGAAGTTTACCCTGGTTGGTGCAACCACAAGGGCAGGTCTTTTGACCGCTCCCTTACGGGATCGTTTCGGTATGATACATCATCTGGAGTTTTACAGTGTGGAAGAATTACAGCATATCATTATGCACTCCGCTCGGATACTTGATGTTGAGATTGACCGAAACGGTGCCTTGGAGATGGCAAGAAGAAGCCGTGGAACTCCCAGACTGGCCAACCGGATATTAAAAAGGGTACGCGATTTTGCACAGGTAAAATACGACGGCGTGATTACAGAAGAAGTTGCCCGTGTTGCTCTGGATTTGATGGACGTGGACAAACTGGGATTGGACCATATTGACCGGAACCTGCTATTGACTATGATTCAGAAATTTGATGGCGGTCCTGTTGGCTTGGACACTCTGGCGGCTGCCATTGGTGAGGATGCGGGAACCATTGAGGATGTGTATGAACCCTATCTCATTAAAAACGGTTTGATAAATCGTACCCCAAGGGGAAGAGTAGTGACCGATACCTGTTACCATCATTTTGGGATTTCATAAATTGCTTGATTGCGTTGTTGGAATGATATATAATAATACTATGTAATCACATTTCCAATCAAGGAGGTTCGTCATGTCATCGAAATCAGCTACAGAGGTTATTATTGGCGGAAAAGTTTTTTCTTTGTGCGGTTATGAGGGCGA
>CALYSH010000326.1 GCA_945485625.1 uncultured Lachnospiraceae bacterium
TTTTACGTAAAAAATGCACCCGTCCGATTTTTACTGCGAACGGGTGTCTTCACTTATTTCTATGATTCTTCTGCCTCTTCATGGCTTAAGGAATTCATTTCCAGAATCTTCCAGCTTCCGTCTATCCTGCCATAATACACTCTCTCATGAAGAGTCTGCTCAATGGTCTTTCCGGTTCTGGGAATGTACATGGATTTCATCATATACACATCACAGGAAAAGAGATCTTCGGAATACTCCACATAATTGGTCACATTTTCATCCGAAAACACCGGAGTATTATGTTTACTGATGGTCCATCCATCCCGATAATCCAGATACAGGGAATCCTTGGGAAACAAAGAGGTAATTCTGGATTTTTCCACATCTCTGGTCAGGAAATTGGAATAGAGTTTCTCGTTTTCCAGCACCATTTGTTCTATTTCCGCAGGGATTTCGGTAGGAAGGAAATCCTCTGTGGCTACCACCAAAGTTCCATCCTTCTTCTCCTTTGTGAAGGGTACATCACTGCCGTTTCGATCACAAATCCGGACTTCCGGCTCTGCGCAAAGCCCTTCCACCTGATAGGTCACCTGCTTGGGAACGTCCACATATTCCTTTACATAGCGGAATCTTGGAACATCCTCCCCAAAAATGAGCACGGCGTTTTCATCCAGCGCCACATCATTCAAATACACCTGATATATGTCGGGAACCGTAATCTCCACACTCTCTTTACCGGTCTCATATACCGACCGGGTCTCATCAATGGCCCAGGTGCTTAAGGACAGAATAAACATCAGCGGCTCCTTGCTGACTTCCTTTAAGGTAACGATACCGAATAAATCATCATCTGCATACAGACCGTACTCCGGAGCCTCCAGTGCGGACGCAGCATCCTTCTTATAGGTAATCTTCCTTCCGTTCACCCGGTTTCGGTATTCCTTCCGATAAATATCCTTATCCTCATATTTGCTGCCGTCTGCGGTTACGATAAAATAATCTCCAAGCTTTCCGTTTTCAATATCCGAAACAATCTTCTCAATCAGGCGCTCCGGCTGGGATGCCTCATACTGCACCAGACACTTCTTTACATTGCCCACCACAAAGCACCAGAAAATAATCATAATAAAAAGAAATACAAGATAACCAATCCAGAACGCGGAAAAACCTTTTTTCTTTGTCTTCTTCTCAGCCATTATTCTTCCCCCCTTTTCTCTACGCCAAAGGCTGTAGGTAATCTCCAGGAGGAGGTGGCATAATAGAAGGTAACACTTGTCATTTCATAGGCTCCGTTGTAATACATGGAGGAGGAGCTACCCCCGTCCAGATTCGCCGCATTCACGGCACCATAATCCTGCATAATGGCAATCAGATCCGCTGCCGTGGCCCCCAGATGTCCGTTGGCACCGCGTCCGTCCGTTACCAGCATCAGGACGGCTCCGTCCGCTCTCTGCCCAATGACGGTTCTCGGATTGGCACCACTGCCGTTCCCGCTGATTTCCCGGGGTTCTCCATTGATGATCAGCTTGACAAAATGGTTGCTGTCCCCGCTGTCCACATCCTTAAAGCTCACTGCATCCCGGATGCCCAGCTCCTTCACCAGCTCCTCGACCTTCCCGGCAGTCATGCCGCTGATGCTTCGAATCACCAGAACATTATCCTGATTAAAGCCAATCATTACATCTCCGTATTCCGGTGCGTTGTACAGAATCTCTCCATCGCCGACCACAAGCCCCTTTGGCATACCGCCCCAGTTTCCTTCGGAATAATACTCGCCGCCATTGATTCCGGCAATGAATCCGCCATCGTTTACCAGCTGCTCCAGAGTCTTACCGTTTTTACTCTTGTTAAAATCAGACCAGGGATATATGGAAGCCAGCTTCACACGGGAGGGGTCATTTACGATCATCATTTTTGCATAGAAGGAACGTCCGGAAATCTCCTCGATGGTAATGGCATCCATATCTCTTTCCGGAGTCTGACCATCGGGGTCGGTGTCGGTATCGATATCCGGCATGACAATCAGATCTGTATTGACCTCCTGTGTATGCTCTCCCATACCGTTTCTGCCGGTAATGGCCAGGATTTCCTCCTCACTGAAAAACCAGGAGGCCAGAAACTGCATCTGACCCGTCTCCAGAATGGTGGACACAAACAAATCCCTCGCTGCCAACGAGGGGCCGTGACAAATAGTATTTAAGG
This sequence comes from uncultured Lachnospiraceae bacterium, assembly GCA_945485625.1. Classification (GTDB taxonomy): domain Bacteria; phylum Bacillota; class Clostridia; order Lachnospirales; family Lachnospiraceae; genus Acetatifactor. Next base: position 2,185 of record CALYSH010000326.1, read on the forward strand.
TTATGTAGGCACCTGCGATGGTAACCGCCACAAACGTGACAAGCACCAGCAGGATGCGCAGAAGGATTTTCCCTACTTTCTTCTTCATTTTCTTTCCTCTTATCTATGGTATTTCATATGATTTCCAGTCCATTGAGATATTATTATATTCCAAACTCGGGAAACTGTCAAACCATACCGCAACGTTTCCTACCTTTTCCAGTTGAAATTCAATGCTCCATATTTCGCAGCGCTTCCCAGCTCTTCCTCAATTCGAAGCAGCCGGTTGTATTTGGCAGTACGCTCTGCCCTGCAGGGAGCTCCTGTTTTGATCTGTCCGGTCTCAAGTGCTACCGCCAGGTCCGCTATGGTGGTATCCTCTGTCTCCCCGGAACGGTGGGATAAAATAGCAGTGTATCCTGCCTTGTGTGCCATACGCACTGCTTCCAGGGTTTCCGTCAGCGTGCCGATCTGGTTTGGTTTAATCAGAATAGAATTCCCCAC
>CALYSH010000327.1 GCA_945485625.1 uncultured Lachnospiraceae bacterium
GATCCGGCTGCCGGTCGCCTCGTCAATCTCCACCAGCTCTTGGGGTGTTTTCTCCGTGGAAACAATGGTGGGAAGATGATTGATATACCGGTGGTTGATGATTTCAAAGGCAAGTCCGATATCTGCCCCGGTGGGGTTGCTGGAACCGTCTGCCGCTCTACCCACCTTGTATAGATCGTCGATGTATAGAATTTGGGCGGTTTTGAAACCTTGCAGAATTTCCGCACGGCGCTCATTATCCAAAGACATTGCTTTGATTTCCGCAATCTTATCCCGCCACGGCATATATCTCACTTCATCACCCGCCAAAAGACGGTGGCGACATACCGCCGTGCAAAGGTGGGTTTTACCGCTTCCTGGCTGGCCGCAAAAGAGCAACCACCCGTCCGGGTCGTCCGCATAGGCCATAGCGCCCGCCTTGATAGCCTTTTGCCACTCCTCTGTGGCGGCGAATGCCTCAAAGGTCTTTTCCCTGATGATATTCTTCAGCCCGGATCTCTCCATTTCCCAGACACACCGGCGGATCTTCATGCAATCACATTCCCGAGAAAAGAAACTTCCATCATCGCGCAGCACCGCATAAGTACCCCTGTTCAGACACTTAGAGCATTCATGCCCGGTCAAGGTGCCCGGCAAACTGTTCAGGGTATCGACCTTCATCTTACCAAAGGCTATTGGATCATACTGTGGTGCCGACAGTCCAAAGGGGTTTAGATTCACTCTTTCCACATGGCTGCTCCTTTCTGCTCCATCTTCGTACCGTCGCTTTCCAGTCCTTCATGGGATTTTTCCCCACCTTCCAGCCGTTGGAGGTGTAGTAATCCACGAACCTATCCGGGTCAATGTCGTAACCCTTTTCTGTGCAATACGCCCTTACTTCCTCAACTGTTGGGGGTAAAAACTGGTGGCGGGTGGGCGGCTTGTCCGCCCCCATATCCTCCGTTTTGTTCTGCTTAGTTATGTTATGTTTAGTTAAGTTATGTTGGGGTTCCGAGTTGGAACCATTTTGGAACCGGTCTGGAACCATCCCGGAAGAAATCAGATATTTCCCGTTTGAATCGTTCTGGAGCATAGCCATTTCCTCTTGGTAAATCGTGCTCTGATATCGGTCATTTTTCAGAGTGTTATTGATTTTCCAGTCGGTAATAACCACTACCCCGCTATCAAAGGGGATGATAAAGCCTTTAGCAGCCAATAGTCTCATATCATCGTCATTACATCCGGCGGCTCTAGCTATCTTACGGGGAGATGATACAAAGCCGTCATCGTCCCCGTGCATCCCGAGGTGGAAATACAACGCCTGTGCGCTGGTGGACATATCCATGAATTTGTCAGTATCTACTACCTGAAGCGAAAACATTCTTTTCTGCGCCATTAGTTTACGCCTCCCTGGTCTATGGAGTACCGGGCATAGCTGGTATTCTCTCCATAACGATTCTTCCCGGCGACCATTTCCCGACGGATGGGAATGCCGGCTTTTTTCAGATCCGAAATCCTGGAGGCTAACCGCATGATGCCATATTCCTGCACGGCCTCCATGCTGCTAATACTGCCATAATCCCGCAGGTGGCGGAGGATTCTATCATTCTGTGTCATTGGTAAAGCCCTCCTAAGTTACAGCTCCACCCGGCGAATGCCGAAACCTGTACCTGCGGTGGCGGGGGTATTGTCGCAGCCGTCCGCGCAACTGAAATAGCGTACCAGTGCGGAGTAAGATGCAACAGCCTTGGGGCCTATGTACCGGGCGGGGAGCGCACCTTGTCTGATCAAGCGGCGGATAGTGTACTCCGAAATAGGCAGACCGTCCGCCTTGGCTCTCTGCGCCAGCTTGGGAATAGTGTTAATGTCGGATTCTGCCATCAGCGGCCCTCCTTTTCCTTTGCCAGATCATCGATGATTTCAATAATCTTCTCCTGTTCATGGGTGGGCAGCTCCCTGCGAAGTTTACGGGAGAAATTACCGTCGTTCATGCCCAGCCGCTCCGCGATTTGCCAAAGGCACACACCTCTATTCTTTGCAGCTTCACGAATATCCTTATTGCTCATATTTTCCTCCGTATATCTGAAAATTGTTGTTGACAGCAGTTAACTCTTGCTTTATAATGAGTATAGCAAACAACAACAGCATAGTCAAGCGATTATTGCGGCTATTCCGCAATTGCAATAATTAACTTACTATCGGGGTGAAGATATGTCAAAGAGCAAGCGATCTATTGGGGAAAAGTACAACTCCCCTTTCGCCAAATCTATCCGCGAGCTTATGAGCGAGCAAGGTACAACACAAGATGTCCTTGCGGAAAAAATCGGTAAAACACGACAGACTGTCTCACAATATGTCAACGGAATTAGTGAGCCGGGTTACGATACGTTAGTAAAAATTGCCGATCATTTTGGTGTGTCAACTGACTATCTTTTGGGGCGTTCCGTTCCCAAAACGGTTGATACAACGGCACAAGCCGTCATTGCCTATACAGGGCTGTCCGAGGATAATGTCAGAACGCTGCACAATGCTGCAGAATACTTGGGTGTAACAATTATCGCAGAGGAAGAAGATCGGCAATTATCTTTCGATGGAAATAAGCCATTCTTAGATTGTCTAAACGACTTATTAGATGCAGTTTTTTATGATCGTGAAACAATAATTAAGCACTATATCCGG
>CALYSH010000328.1 GCA_945485625.1 uncultured Lachnospiraceae bacterium
CAAAAGATCCAGCATGGTATCCCCCGGCGCTTCCAACGAAAAGTCATGCCTGCGGGGAGTACGCACATATCCATCCCGGGCATTACCCACGAAGGGTCTGGCAATCACACGTCCCACGCCATGCTCTCCTACCAGGATTTCTCTGGCAATCCGACAGTACTCGTATAGCTGTTCCACCGGCACCACCTCCTCATGGGCAGCTATCTGGAACACACTGTCTGCAGAGGTATAGACAATCAGGTCACCGGTCTTCACATGCTCTTCTCCATAATCTGCAATGACCTGAGTGCCCGAATATGGCTTATTACACAGGACGCCTCTTCCGCAGCGTGCACTGAACTCATCTAATATTTCCTTGGGAAAACCTTCCGGATAGGTGGGTAAGGGATTGTCGGAAACAAGCCCTGCAATTTCCCAATGGCCGATGGTAGTATCCTTTCCCCTGGATTTTTCCGCCATTCTTGCTACCAGAGCGCATGGCTTTACCCCCCTGTCCAGATAGTCCTGCCCATCTATGGTAAACAACCCCAGTTTTTCGAAATTCGGCATGGAAAAATAAGGGCTCCCCGAGACACTTCCCAGGGTATTTACACCAACATCTCCGTAGGAAGGTGCATCCGGCATAGCCCCTATTCCAAAGCTGTCCAGCACAATCAAAAATACTCTTTTCATCCTCTGCTCCTTTTTGTTTGACGCATCCTGCGTGTTACACTCACTCACAGTATTCCCTGTATCATGAGCCTCATTCATATCTGACGTTCGCTGCCCGTCAGCAACAGGCAGCTTCCTCTGTGCCGCCGCCTGTGCTCATTGTACCACATCTTTTAGTCGTTGACTACCGTGCTGATGATAATATCCTGTGCCTCCACTTCAGCCTTTCTCTTTACAATATCTTCAATCTGCGCTCTTTGCGCATCGCTGAGTTCCACGGCATTGACAACCACATCCACCCCTTCCGAGCTGATGCTGACAACTACATCTTCAAAGCCCTTTGCTTCCAACAGTATTTCTGCAGCGGCTTCCTTCTCCGCAACCTCCGTCATCCGCACCATCCCGTTTACCGCTTCCTGTTTTTGTTCATCACCTAATTCCACACTGTTAATAATGGATAACAATGTTTCCTTATTCCTTGCCCTGGTCTGCTCCTTCAAAAGCTTTGCATCCGACAGCACCTCAATGCCGGATGAAGCGGTAAATACTGCTTCTCCGGGAACGGTACCCTCCTTGGGAACATTGCCTGCAGTCTGGGAATCCACCGGCATATCCTGACTCAGATAATTCTCCACCGGTCCCAGATCATCGGTATCCAGGCTGGGAATCTCCACCAGTCCGGTTTCTTCACCGGAAAGCATTGCCAGGTCCTCATCGGAAATATCAAAGATTTCATCTACCAATTGATCCATGGAGTCCTGTTTGGACAGATCCGATGCATTATAATTCTCTGTTATTACGCCTCCTGAGCCAACGGAGCTGATTGCCTCCGGGTCGTTTACTGTCAGTTTGTCTTCCTTCGGATTTACTCCTGCAAACTGCAGATAGCCTGCAATGGCCATCATAATTGCTAGTGCGGTAATCATAAGCTGGTTTTTCTTAATAATATTTTTCACGGTATTCTCCCCATTCTTCAATCCTAATTCATTGTATGAGCTCCGGAGACATTATATGCCAGACAAAGCTTTTGTCTATCTACTTACCGGTTCTTCTTTTCACTACCTTTATCTTATGCGCCTCTACCCCGAACAGTGCCTTGGCAATCTCCGTAATATTTGTATTCATTTTGCCGCTGTCAGCCCCCTGAGCTACCACCAGTACCCCCTCCACCGAAGGATAGACGGTCTTCACCACAAAGGGCTCCCCTGATTTCTTCTCTCCGTCATAAACAGTCGTCCTTGTGCTTTCACTTTGACTAATCACCCGTTTTCCTCCTGTCCCGTCCTCCTCACTGGTATTTTTTCTTTGGATACTGTCATCCTTTTCCACAATCCTCTCCTGGGAGCTTTTCAGGGTTATCATCACCTCCACCTCCCCCATACCCTCCATTTGCGAAAGAATATCCTTCAGGCGGCTCTCCAGGGTTTTCCGGTATTCCTCCTCCCACCTCCGGATGGAATCCTCCTCCGTTTGGGGCAAAGATACCGTCTGCTCCTTCTGCGTGCTTTTCGACGTGGTGGTTTTCTTCCTGTCCCCGGTCGGAATTGCGATAACCAAAAGTAAAATTCCTGCCAGAAACAACACTATCAGCTTATCCTTCTGAAACCATTTCTTTCGAAATTCCTCCATCTGACTCTTCATTGATTTCAATCCTTTCTATCCTGATTTTGGAAATCCCGTCCACCTCAGCCTTCCCCTCTTTTTGCTCCGCCGTATCTTCTCCACCCGTTTCATCCTCCTGATACTGGTTCCCCAATCGAAGTGCCTCCCTGCGCTCCTCCTCCAGTTCCCGGTAGAAGCTCTCTATTTTCTGCTCCATTGTCTCTCCCGTTTCCTTTTGAAACATACGAAACACGGAAGTTTGTATAAGTAATAGGACCATAAGCCCCACAAGAAACTTCAAATATTTTTCATAGGCTGCCCTCGGGCGGAAGCATATCACTGTCTGGGCAAAGACAAGGAATACACCAATTTCACAAATCCCTTTTAACAATCCTTC
>CALYSH010000329.1 GCA_945485625.1 uncultured Lachnospiraceae bacterium
AATAGAACAATTCTTTCTATCCACCGAATATATCATACGCCTTTATATTTAAGAAATTATGAAGCAAATTCTTAAGAAATCTTAAGAAAATAAGAAACGATTCAGAGCCATGCAAATTTACATTCCGTGAATACCTGCATTCATACAGAATTGTGAATTTATATGGCTCTGAATCCTTAAAAAATATTACGAAACAGCTTCAGCTGAATTCGAAGGAGGTTTTTACTGTGCTTCATGCGATACGGAACTCGATTCGCACGGCCCTGCGCGGAAAAACTTTTTTTCAGACCTTTCCACAAGCCCTTTACATATATTTTTCCCAATTTTTTTCGGGAAAAAAAGAGAAATTTTACCAGATATCCCACAAATAAAAAGGGAAAATTAAACAGTCTCTGTAAAAAGGGCATGTTTTTAAACACCACATACACATTATTTGCGGCAGAGATTTCTGTCTTCCACGCGTTATACTGTGGTCCGGAAGAAGCACTGCCGTAATGAACCACCATGGCACCCGGTTCATAATAATTGCGATACCCGAAAATCTGGGCCCGATACCCTACATCCAAGTCCTCCAGATAGGCAAAATGAAGTTCGTCAAACAGACCGATTTCCTCAAAAACAGTCTTTCGGTAAATGGCTGCTCCGCCGCAGGCACTGAACACCTCAGCCGGCTTCTCATACAAGGATGCTTTCTTTCCTTTTCCTCTGGCCCGGCTGTAGCCAAACACCATGTAATTGTCCCCCGCTCCATCCAACAGGGTTGGGTCATCCCACATGAGCATCCGTGCACTGACAGAAAATGCATTGTCCCGTTTCCGAATGCTCTCATACAGGCATTTCACAAACTCCGGATATACCTTCGTATCGTTATTCAACAGGATTACGTAAGGACTGTCCGCATGTTCAATTCCCACATTCACGGCATGACAGAAGCCGGTATTTTCCTCCAGACAAATCAGCTCCGCCTGCGGAAAGCAATCCCGGACTTCCTCCCTGCTTCCATCCGTGGAACCGTTGTCAATCACCAATACCCTGAAGGATGGGGCATCTGTCTGGGCATACAGTGCTTCCAGACAACCCTTCATGAACTTTATTCCGTTGTAATTGGGTATCACTATGGTTACTTCAGCCACTGTCTTCTCCACGCCTTTCTGAAATCTGCGGATTTTCGGAAAGGAATCCTTTTTCCTGCGCATTTGCATATTTTTTGTTGAACCCGCTCTCGCTTCGGAAGGAATCCTTTTCGAAAATCTGACTATCCCGAAATCTTTACGTCTCCCAACTGGGGGTCCCACAACAGGCGGTAGCCTGCGCGGGTAAGGGTCTGCCCGAGAGCAATGCTAAGGGCAGGAATATCTGCGCCCTTGGGCAGGATGGATATATCAAAGTAATTGGTGCCGGGTTTTACCTGATAGGGTACACCCACCGCCTGCTCAAACAGGTCAACACATTTCGGTGATACCGAAATCATGCGTAAATCCAGAGCCTCTGCTTCCTGGGTTAAGGCCGCCATGTGATGGTAGCCGCTGTAGTAGGAAGGAAGGCCCCGGTAATGCACCTTTCCATCCAAATCCATACGACCGCCCACAAGCTTACCTCTGCGCAATACGCGACCACCTACCGCCCCCAAATCCGCTCTGGATTCAAAAATGGACTCACGGTATTGAAGGCGATAAAAGCCCAGATGCTTCAAATGCACCGCCTCGGCCCTGTATCCTGCCCGGTCCGCATAGTCCTGAAGGGCCGCCCTGCCTGCCTCATAGGCATACAGCTTACTCTGGGGATTCTCAGCAGTGGAGCCCCTATGACACCTCCAATGATACAGCACCCTGCTTACATGAACAATCTTTCCCTCTCCCCCCGGCGTCTGCAACAGCTCCTGCACACCCCGAAGAATCAGATCATAGTCCTGTGCACCATCGTAATCCTTTCGAAGTCCCAGCCCTTTCATCAGCCCGGTCTCCATGGCAAGGAAATGGCAGATATAATTATTGGACAGCAAATAGTCCAGATTAAAGTCTTCTTTTATGGCAGGGTCATAATAATCTTCTCCCCCACTCCATTTATCCTCATCGGAGTAAATCATTCCGGGAAGGAAGCCGGTTTGTGCGAAGGACCTCTCCAGCCCGGAAGCCATCTCGTACAACGCATCCGGTGTCAGCACATCATCATGGTCCAAAAGCGCCGTATAGGGCTTCCCCGCCAGGGAAAGGGCCCGGTTGGTATTCTCGGATATGCCTTTATTTTCTTCCAAATGGGTATAAACGATGCTGCCAAAGGGAATCTCCCCGGAAAACGGCTTTTCCTCTGCCGCCACCCTGACCGGATGATATTGCTCCACCAGTTTTTCCAGGCTGTCATCCTCCGTGGCATCCGCCAGAATCAGCTCCCAGTAAGGATAGGTCTGATTTTGCACCGATTCAATCATCTCCTGCAGAAATGCCGGATCGGTCCGGTACAGGGGCACCAGGATACTGAATGCAAATGTTCCTTCCCCTGCCCGGTAAAGTCTCTCCGCATCCTCTCTCTGTGCCTTCAGCTTCTCCTCTGACGGCTTCTCATAGATATAAGGCGTCCGGGTTCTTTTTTCCTGTAAACGCTCCAAAACGGCGTGCCAAGT
>CALYSH010000330.1 GCA_945485625.1 uncultured Lachnospiraceae bacterium
TGCCAGTTCCCAAATCTTACCCTGGGGATCCTTGAACGCACCATCACCATAAACCATAACCTCAACATGCTTGCCGGTCTTCTCCAGGATGGAAGCCTGGATATCAAGTACCAAATCCTTACACTCCTTGGGGAAAAGCTTGATCTTATCCTCGGTGGACTTATTGGAGCCCAGCAGACCATACTTTTCATTGTATCCGCTACCGTTTACGGAAGCGGTCAGAATATCGTCCAAACCGCAAACAACCTTTGCACCAGCCTCCTTTAAGATACGCTTGGTACGCTTTCTGGTATGAATATCGCAGGTAAGAACGCAGTCGGTGTAATCCAAAATAGTCTTTGCCTGATTTGCAAAGATTACCTCAACCTCTGCACCTGCTTCCTTAATGATATTGGAATAATATTCCACATAGTCCACACCGGTGAACTCATGTACATTGCTGCCGAAGAGTTCGCGATATTTCTCAAGAGTCAGAACATCCGAATAAGGATTAATGCCCGCTTCATCCAACTGATCATAGGTAAGAAGCGCATTTCCCACCTCGTCACTGGGATAGCTCAGCATAAGAACTACCTTCTTGCATCCCTTCGCAATGCCCTTTAAATTAATTGCGAAACGGTTACGGGAAAGAATGGGGAAGATAACACCTACAGTCTCCCCACCCAGTTTATTCTTTACGTCTTCCGCGATATCATCTACTGTTGCATAATTGCCCTGAGCACGAGCTACGATGGACTCGGTCAAAGCAATAACATCTCTGTCGCGAAGGGAGAAGCCTTCGCTCTCAGCCGCTTCCAATACACTGTTTATTGTAATATCAACCAAATTGTCTCCTTCTCTGATGATAGGTCCTCTAATACCTCTTGATACCGTACCGACTTTTCTTTCCATAATTGTAATCTCCTTCCAAAGATGCTCCGGTCTTCATGTGTGTCTTTCCGGAACACACACATGTATGTATTATACATACAGCAAAAAAATAATGCAAGTTTTTCAAACCACAAAAACGTACCTTGTCCTTATCAAAGGCACTTCCGGTTCACACAAAAAAGCAGGTGCTCCATACACCTGCCTTTTCCATGCTTATTTCCAGAATTTTTTCTTCTTTCCGTCCTTGCCGTCTTTTCCATCTTTTCCATCTTTTCCGTCGGTATCTTTATCCGAACCGGTTGCTCTCTGTACTGCGGTGAGGGAATCCATGGTGGCTTCATCAAATTTCTTCAGAAGCTCCTTGGCCTCATTACTCAGCTTATCCGGCACCTGAACCACCAGAGTCACATAATGGTCACCGCGAATTTCCCTATTTCTCCAGGAAGGTACACCCTTACCCTTCAGACGCACCTTGGTGTCAGTCTGGGTTCCGGCCTTTACATCATAGATGACCTTGCCATCCACGGTATCAATGAAAATTTCACCGCCCAATGCGGCTACTGCGAAGGACACGGGTACGGTAGAATAGATATTCATATCCTGACGCTGGAAAATAGGATGTCTGCTGACAATTACCTCTACCAGCACATCGCCTCTGGGGCCGCCGTTTGTACCGGGCTCACCTAAGCCGGGCATACGGGTGGACTGACCATTGTCAATACCTGCGGGGATATCCACGGAATAGCGCTTCTTCATGGGAATATATCCGGTACCGCGGCAATCCGCACACTTCTCCTTGATGACCTTACCGGTTCCCTGACAATCCGGACATGCCTGGACATTCCGGACGGTGCCAAAGAAGGACTGCTGTGTAAATACCACCTGCCCCTTACCGCCACATTTGCTACAGGTCTCCGGACTGGTTCCGGGCTTCGCACCGCTGCCGTTACAGGTCTTACAGGTCTCCTTTACGGTCAATTCAATTTCCTTCTTACAGCCGAATACAGCCTCCTCAAAGGTGATACGCACGCTGGTACGCAGATTTGCACCCTTCATGGGGCCGTTATTTCTGGCTCCGCCGGTACGACGTCCGCCGCCGCCAAAGAAATCACCAAAAATATCACCAAAAATGTCACCAAAATCCGCACCGCTGAAATCGAAGCCTCCGGCTCCACCGGCACCTCCATCGAATGCTGCGTGACCATACTGATCATACTGGCGTCTCTTATCCGCATCGCTGAGTACCGCATACGCCTCGGAAGCTTCCTTGAATTTCTTCTCTGCTTCCGCATCGCCGGGATTCATATCCGGATGATATTTCTTAGCCAATGCACGATATGCTTTTTTAATCGCTGCCTCATCTGCATTTTTGTCTACGCCAAGGACCTCATAATAGTCCCGCTTCTGTTCTGCCATTTTTATTACCTCGCATAATAATCCAATAAAGCACTTCCATCCATATAATAGGGAAAATGGCTCCGCGGAGCCATTCCCCTAAAATACTTATTATACACAAAACCAATCGACTTGCAATCAGAAATCCGCTTTTCATCGGAAAACTTTATTTTCCGGTGGACCTGAATATCGAAATACATGAAACGCTACGTTCCGAATTATACTTCTCTGAAGTTTCCGTCAATCACATCATCATCTGCTGCAGAGTTGTCAGCTGTTGCACCGCCCATGTTACTCATGTCGGGACCTGCGCCTGCTGCACCGCCCTGTGCC
>CALYSH010000331.1 GCA_945485625.1 uncultured Lachnospiraceae bacterium
CAGATGAAAGGTTGCCTTCACACCCAGAGCCCCCACCACGGGAAGAAGGAAACGGAGGGTGGACCCGCTGTCCTTACAGTATAGATCAGCATTTTCCGGAACAACAGACTGAGGGTAAACAAGATAACCATCGTCGGTACGGAGGATAGTTGCCCCTAAGGCATTCAAGCATTCACAGGTAGCATCCATGTCCCGGCTTGTTTCCGGACAGAAAACATGAGTTGGAGCATCTGCAAATGCAGCGCAGATTAAATATCGATGTGCCTGTGATTTGGAGGGAATAACCGATATTTGGCCATGAAGCTTTCTGGGAAAAATAACAAGATTCATTTTGCAATCCCCACCTGAATCCATTCCTCCAGATCCTGGACGGGAATCGGAAGAATATCACATTGACCAATTTTCCGCGGAATGATCAGCTTGACAGTATTCCCAGAACGTTTTTTATCTGAAAGGATGAATGGGATTAGTTCCTGAGGTGTAAAAGTGGTTTCTGTGGGGAGGCCAAAGGCATTAAGAATGGATTCTATTCGATGGCATTCTTCTGCGGAAAGAAGTCCTTTTCTCATAGCAGCGCGGCTAATGACAGCAATTCCAACAGCGACAGATCGACCATGTGACATTGTGAAATGACTGCATGCTGCTACACCATGACCAATTGTGTGGCCTAGATTGAGCCGCATCCGGGAAGCAGTATCAAATTCGTCTTCGCAAACAACGTCCCGTTTCAGCTCTACGCACCGACCAATAACTGCTTCACGATCAAATACCAGTCCATTTTCTTCGAGATGGGAAAAGAGAGAACGATCATACAGTATGCCATACTTTATGGTTTCGGCACAACCGTCTTCGAAAAGGGAAGGTGGAAGCGAATTGAGGCATTCAATATCACAAATGACCATACTCGGCTGATAAAAAGCACCTGCCAAATTTTTTCCGGAGGGTAAATCAATGGCAGTCTTACCACCCACAGAAGAGTCGACTGCGGCTAAAAGTGTTGTAGGAACCTGGATCAATTGAATACCACGAAGGAACGTTGCAGCAGCAAATCCGGCGAGATCGCCTACGACGCCACCACCAAGCGCTACAATGAGATCGGTCCTGGTAAGACCACATTGAGAAAGGTAATCAAGAAGACGAAGGAAAGTATCTCCATTTTTGCTTGCCTCTCCCGCGGGAAAAACAAAGCGAACAACATCAAATCCACTGCTTTCAAGGAAAGCTTCAACGGAAGATCCATAGAGCGGGTAGACATTTGATTCACTGACAACGCATACTTTGGACACATTTCCCAAAGAGCGGGCTTGTTTTCCAATTGAGGAGAGGATATCCGCGCCGATATAAACATCATAAGGTTTTGATGTATTGACAGTGACAGAGATCATCCGTCCACCTCCTCCTTGCGTTTTTTGCCATCTTCCAGAAGATCGGTTAAAGTTTGAAAATTATCAGAAGCAATTGCATCGCGGTAAGCAGTAAGGTTGGAAAGGTATGCGTTCAACTCGAAAAGAATGTTTTCTTTGTTTTCAAAGAATAGTTCAGCCCACATAGGGGCGTTCAGCCAAGCAACACGAGTCAAGTCCTTGTAGCTGCCTGCCGAGAAACCTTTGTGATTCAGCGCTGATGGGGATTTGATGAAAGCGTTGCTTAAAATATGAGGCATTTGCGAGGTGAACGCAATCATTTTGTCATGAGCAGAAGCAGTTGTTACCGAGTACATACCGAAGCCGCAGGGTTCCAGTGCCTTTTTGACACGCTCAAGAAGGTTGATATCATCGAAGGACGGAGGAACCAAGACCATGGGCGCGCCTTGGAACATGTCGGCGCGACTGTATTTAAATCCGGAAAATTGGGAGCCGGCCATTGGATGACCGCCGACAAAAGTGAAGCCAAATTTGTTTGACAGAGGGAAACATCGACTGCATATTTCTGCTTTTATGCCACAGCAGTCAATAACCAATGTACGTTTGGATATCAGGTGGGCGTTTTCCTCCAACCAAGAGGTGCATCCGCCTGGGTATATGGCGAGAAGGAGGAGCTCACACAGTGGAATAGTATCCGCATTCAGAGGCTTATGAACAGCTCCGGAAAGAATAGCAAAAGAAAGAACACTCTCATTGCGTTCGGCGGCATAAACGGTATGCCCAGCCAGAGAATACGCTCTTGCCAGGGAGCCTCCGATTAGTCCAAGTCCGAGAATACCCACATTCATAGAATCGCCTCACGAACTTTACGAACACGTATAGCCAGATCATCAAACTGGGGAGGAGTCAGAGACTGAGCACCGTCACACAAAGCACAGGACGGATTGTTATGCACTTCTACCATAATGCCGTCTGCACCGCATGCGGCAGCAGCGCAGGCCATTGGTGGAACCAGATGGGATTTGCCGGTAGCGTGACTCGGGTCCACAACAACGGGAAGATGCGTCAAATTGTGGAGCACGGAAACTGCAGAAAGGTCAAGCGTATTGCGTGTTGCGGTTTCGAATGTACGAATGCCGCGTTCGCAGAGGATAATCTGATCATTGCCCTCGCTCATAATGTATTCAGCACTCATAAGTAATTC
>CALYSH010000332.1 GCA_945485625.1 uncultured Lachnospiraceae bacterium
CGGATTACATAGTCCGTTGCGCGTACCTGGGTTTTTATCGTCTTTGCCAGATGGATCAGAACCGTATCGCCTGCCTCATGTCCGTATCGGTCGTTCACCTTCTTGAAAAAGTCAAGGTCCATCAGGAGAGCACTGACCGGGAGCCCGGCCTGAAAAGTGAGTCTGCCATCGAATTGGTTGCTGATTTCCTTTCATTTGATTCTTTTGTAGACCCGGATGGATGAGGGGACTATGAAAAAGTGACCTTATTTCAAATTGACCCACCCCCGGACAGTTTCTATAATATAGTTAAGACCTGCAGGAAAAATCGCAACCATAAAGGAGAAGGATTATGCAAGAAAAATACTATGTTATCAATGAACTGGTAATGTTTACGGGGTTGACTGATCGGACCATACGCAACTATTTGTCTTCCGGGATTTTACAGGGAGAAAAGGTGGATGGTATGTGGCGCTTCACATCAGACCAGGTGGAGGAGTTTGTCAAGCATCCTGCGGTACGTCCCAGTATCCTGGCCAAAAAGAATGGCCTGGTGTATGATTTCCTGGCGGATGACCAAAAGAAAACACAGGAGGTCTGTGTGATTCTGGATATTCCGGGCAAGGAAAAAAAGAAAAGCATTGAATACTTTGGAAAAAGCATCAATGAAGGTGGTTTCCAAAACATTCAGTTCTCATATGATGGTGTGAAAGAAAATTCCAGAGTGATTTTGAAGGGAGCAGTCAATGAGGTGATGCAATTGGTAAATGGCTATTATAAGGCAAATCCCATTGAAGCATAAAAGAAGAACGAGAAGAATCGGTAATTTCCAAAGCCTATTGGATATTGCCGGTTTTTTTGTTATAGTATAGGAGACTTCGTTTCTTTCAACAGGAGGATTTAAAGAATATTCGATACATTGATTACAGCTATTGGAATGAATTGTCCAAAGGGACTCACGGCTTACGCTCTTGCCCCGGAGTATTTTGACGGAATTGAAGTAATGGTAGGAAGGTGTAAGGAAGAAGAATTGAAAGGGTGGATGTAGGATTTATGAACCAAAAGAAAATCAGCCGGGAGGAATTGTTTGAGAAAGCCCCGGTTTGGACTGCAATTTTTTCACTGACGATCCCCATGATTATCAGTTCGTTGGTAGCGATGATTTACAATTTGTCGGATACCTACTTTGTGGGTGTCTTGAATGATTCCGTGCAGAATGCGGCGATTACCCTGACTGCTCCTGCCATGACGTTGTTCTACGGAATTACCAATCTGTTTGGTATCGGTGCATCCAGCTTGATGAGCCGTAGCATGGGACAAAAGGATATGGAAACGGTAAAGCGGGCGTCCGCCACCGGTCTGTATTTAGGGCTGATTGGTGCCATGCTGCTGTCAGCCATTACGATTCTCTTTAATACGCCCACGCTTCGAGTGCTTGGTACGGACGATATTACGTATCATGCAACCAGGGATTATTTGTTCTGGACAGTGTGCCTGGGCTCGGTTCCGGGGATTATGAGTATCATGTTCAGCTATCTGCTTCGGGCGGAGGGACGTTCTTTGCAGGCCAGCATCGGACAGATGAGCGGATGTATTCTGAACATTATTCTGGATCCCTTCTTTATCCTTCCCTTTGGATTGAATTTAGGGGCAGCAGGCGCGGGACTTGCAACCTTCATAGCAAACTGTGTGGCCTGTACCTACTTCCTGATTTTGATTCTGAAGGAGGGGGACAAGACCTATGTATGTCTGGATCCTCATTACATCACTTTGAAGAGGAAGGTGCTGAGCAATATCTTCATTGTAGGTATTCCCGGTGTGTTCCAGAACATTTTGAATGTGCTCAGCATGACGATACTGAATAATATCGTGGCGGAGTATGGTGCGGATGTGGTGGCCTCTGTAGGAATTGCCAACAAAATCAATCAGTTACCCATACAGATTGTATTTGGCTTTACCCAGGGTGTCATGCCCTTGATTGGATATAACTTCGCGGCAAAGAATTTCCGCAGAATGAAGGAATCCATCAGGAAGACCTATATGGTTACCTTGTCCGCTCTGTTCTGCATTTTGATTTTGTTTAACGTGGCCGGACAGCCCATCATCCGTATTTTTATGGACAATGATGAGATTGTACGAACCGGGGCATGGTTCTTAAGCGGGTTTGGCATCAGCCTTCCCTTTATGTGCGTGGACTTCATGGTGGTGGGAATTTCCCAGGCCTTTGGTATGGGCAAGCCTGCACTGATGTTTTCCTTCTTACGTAAGCTGTTTCTGGAGATCCCCTTTATTCTTCTGCTCAACACGTTGGCCGGAGTCATGGGGATTGCTTACGCCCAGTGCGCAACGGAGATTATCATGGCGATGGCAGCTTTCATTGTACAGTGGCACATCCTGAAGAATGCCGCGTCACCGGAGGAGAAAGCAAAAAATTGAAAAGGTAACGGCAAATCTACTCATGTTTTCGGATAGATTTCCAAAAGAATAACAAGAAACAAGCGGAGGGCGATTGGCCGGTGAGCCGTTTAAATGCGTTGGAAAATGTTGTATAATGATGGTAGGAATGGA
>CALYSH010000333.1 GCA_945485625.1 uncultured Lachnospiraceae bacterium
AGGCATGCTCATTACACCGTATCCCATGACTTTCTCCATATCAGTGATGTATTCCACTTCAGCAGACAATCCCATAGATTTAATGGCAGCTTTTGCATTCTCATACTGTTCATGGCAGGACTTGCAGCCTGCACCCAAAACTTTAATGTTGATGATGCCGCTTCCGGTATCGCCGCAGCAACCTGAAGATTCTGCAGCAATGTCAGCCGTGCTGCAACAACCAGTGCTTTTTTCAACCTTACTCTCAGAGCTGCCACAGCAGCAGGCAGGAGCTTTCTTTTCTTCTTTCTTTTTACCAAAACCAAATAATGCCATAATTATATCCTCCTGAATTTTTTTTGATTAAAATGCGAGCCAAAACATGTATAGGCCGATGAGCAGGATCGCAGTACCCATGACTATTTTCAAAATTGTTGCAGCTTTATTGTATTTTTCGCTGCCGCTAATTTTCTGGACAAATCCGACAGAAGTCCCTGAAACTATGACCAGTGCGCTATGCCCGATGGAATACAGCAGCATCAGCAGAATACCCCAAAGCAGATTTTCCTCCCCAGCTATGATAGCAAGTAGAGCAATCAAGACCGGCGTGGAACAAGGAGAGGAAAAAATGCCGCCAAGGATACCAGCAATAAATGCCCCGGCAAAGCCCCGCTTTTTGCTTTTTGATAATAGATTGATTGAGGGAATAAAATTATAAATCTCCCACGTCTGTAAAGCCATCAGAGCCATCAGAATGCCCAGAATCATATACCATACCGGAGAGGATGTTCCCATTAGTTTACCTGCGGAAGTGGCGATGATACCCAGTGTTACAAAGGTTACTGCTGTACCAAGGGAAAATACCACAGAGTAGGCAAAGGCTTTTTTTGTGTTTTTTTCACCAATACCGCCTACATAACCGATAATCAGTGGAACGCTGGACAAAGAGCAAGGGGTTATAGAGGTAATGACTCCTGCAAGGAGAACAAGCAATGGAGCCAGCCACATCTGATTACGGATGACCTCAGCGATTTGGGACAGCCATGCATTTATCAAGCTATTCCACCCCCATCTCCTTTAGTATTGCTCTCATCTGTTCCTCGGTCAAGCCCCCTTGGTGAACAGTAAAAACATGTTCGCCAGTTTCTTTGTGGTTATACATCAGGAATTCAATCTGAGAGGCAAGTTCTTCGCTGGGAACAAACGGCGTACCATCCGCATTCACAAGAACTTGAGTCGGAATCACCTGAACAGGAACATTGCTTGCAGCATCGGGATAATCCCACACATTGATGAACTTAATAAATGCTTTTCCTTGAAATTCTTTATTAGCCTTTTCGAGAACGGGAGCCATTTCTTTGCAGGGGATGCAAGTGTCCGCACCGTAGTCCACGATTAGGGGAATTCCATAAGAAGCCAATTCTTCAAAATCAATGGCTTCCGTTTCACGCAGCACAAAATCAGCATCTGTTAATTTTTCTGGCAGATCAGCTTCCATCTGTGACGGATGTGTGACAGCAGGATCTTCCGAAGTATCCGGTCGATTCTTGATCAGCCACATTCCCCCAATTGCTGTGACAATCAAAACAGGAACCAGAATTTTTAATAATAAAGACCTCTTTTCCATTGGTATCAACCTCCGCAGGAGCATCCGCAGCCACAGGACGAAATTTTTCCATCTCTTTGAGCTTTGCCCTCATAAAAACGCTTGAGATTTTCGGGAAGCTCATAGGTACCGCAGGAACAGGTCGGTTGCATGGTCAGACTTTTGAGAATGGCATTTGCCAGCATTTCCTTTGTCGGAACTTCATAAGTCTTACCCTCATACTCAAATACTCGGCAATCTACATCCACACCGGCAATCTCACCGCAACAGCCACAGCCTGACTCCTGGACAGTTCCGAAAATGTCCTGCCCGTTGACGAGAACCGTAGGCGAGGAAAGGAAATGATATTGTTCGGCAAGCGTTGGGGTTGACATTTCACGTTTCTGATAGTCAATTTCATAACCGGCCAACTCCAGCGCTGGACGGAGCACCTCGATCACTTCTTCCAGAACAGCATCCGTGCCAATGCAGCGGTCACAGGTATTCAAGTCGAGATACAAATACTCGATTTGCAGTTTCCGTTTAGCACTTGCTTCAGCATTCGCACCACAGCCGCAGCCACATCCACAATCAGATTCCGCAATTTCTTGTCCTTTTAATGCAGGAGGTGTCCATCCGGTATCTTCCCCTACATAAGAAATTGCACCTTGCGGACATTTATTGCCGCAGCCGTGACAATGGTCAATGCAGCCCTCGGAATTTACAACAACAGGAACTGGCGATTTCTTTTTATCGTAAACACCGTGAGGACAGAAATTAACACATGTTCCGCACTCCACACAGGATAGAATATCAATTACGGGATACCATTTCTTGGCCATACTTTATTCCTCCTTATATCAGCAAAAATTGAAAAGCATTGAAAAAGTAGCCGACAATAATGATGCCGATTGTACAGATAGCAAGAGAAAGTCCCAGCAGTT
>CALYSH010000334.1 GCA_945485625.1 uncultured Lachnospiraceae bacterium
CAAGAAATTCACCGCCCAGCCGCAGGAAATCTTGATTGACACGGTGCATCATAAAAACATTATCAGCAGCATTGGTCAAGTCTGCCGATCCGCTAATATCGGATTTCCGCAGGAATCCTACAGGCTTTCGTGGATGACAAACAAAGTGAATGTGGACATTATACTTTTTGGCAAACTCCGAAAGTGCCAAAACAAGCGTTGTCTGCCGGTCGTACTTTTCTCCACGGATTTCCGATAGGTCAAGCGACATAAGATTATCGATAATAACGACATCCGTCTGATGCTGTTCAATGTGGCGCACAAAATCATCAATAACGCTGTTTACCTTGATACCGTACTGATTGTTATAAATCCACAGCTTGTCTGCTGCCCATTCGTCAATAGCATCCGCTTTTTCTTTCGGAACATAATAGGAAACGCCGTTATCAGACAACCGGGTATGCGAACGGCCAGCCGCTTGTAACTGCAACCAGCTTTTTGCCCTGTTGCTTGTCAACTCGCCGCTGAACATAGCAACATTAAAGCCACGGCTGATAGTTTCCAATGCAAGCTGAGATAAGAATGTTGATTTACCAGAGCCATTACCGCCGCTCCAAATTGAAAGTTCGCCCTTGTTCATGCCAATTAGTTTTTTGTCAAGTGAATCAATGCCAGTCTTAATGCTGACAATCTTTGAGCGGTCGATAATCTCAATATCCTGCATCCGCAGAAAGTGTGGCGTTTCATTCTGCGCAGTTTCCGGCTTTCTCTCCGGCCTTGGCGGTAGCTGATATGTGCGGTTCTGCTCTTGCTTGCGCTCATAGCAAGTAGGGTCAAAAAGCTGCCTAACATCGCGCCACCGTTTGTCAGAGCATGAATTGTGGAAACACTTAAAAGCAATAGCACCGTTCTGCATAACAAAAATCGCACTATCAGGCGCTTTGTGGTTATGGTCAAATGGGCATTCTTCAAGTACAATCTTTCTAATCCCACCACTTACAGTTTCGCGGCTTACCTGAATACCGTTATCAGCAATAAACTTGTCAATGTCGAAAGTTTCCACCCGGTCATTCCGATATACAGGTTTCGGCGGTTCTGGAATGATTTTAATAACCTTTTTCAGCAGGTGAATTGAATTAGTGCGGATTTCTTCGGGTATGTAAACAAATCCGCTTGCCCGGTGCGGCCGTTCCATTGTATTTGCGCCTTTACGTGCAATGGTACCGTAAACCTTTGTAATTCTTGACGGATTAAACACGGCCGTGTCGATTTTAACATCGGCATCCGAAAAAAGCATATCAATGGCTTGTAGGAATTTCTTTGTGTATTCAGCATCCTCCACCATCATATCGACAGAATACAGCAGGTGGTATCCGTTTCCGCTATCGCAGACAACGGGGTCAGAAAATCCCTCTTGTCGCAGGTACTTATATACACGCTTTATTGTTTCCAATGCCTTTGCCTTTTCTGCATCGGTGGATGAAACACCAGTTGCACGCTCAGGGTCAGCATCAATCAAAATCCACTTGATAGCAGTGATTTCATTATCACCCGTGGTTTTTAATCCCTTTTTACTTAAAATTCGCTCATTCTGTTCCCGGCTATAACATCCTTCATTGATTTCATTCATGACAAAATACCATGTCTTATCATCATGTCGGGCAAGTTCTGAAATCAGCTTTTCTCGGTCTCGGAAATATCCGCTAAATGTGTAGCCAGACATAGACCGCACTTCAATAACACCATCCGGCTTGAATATGTCAAATGTCGCTCTGATAGATTGTTCGCGGTTCATCAAAAGCTTTTCCTCCTTTGCTGTTGTGGCATCTGCTCTTCCGGCTTATCCTCCACAACATAATCACGCCATGCGCCGTTGAAAAATGTGCTACCGTGCATAATATACTTTTCGTCTGTTCCGTCCCTTTTTATTTTTTCGACATAACGCCGAACCGCAGACATAACAGTAGCTTCGCCAGCTTCCTCCAACTGCTCCATAGCAGCCTTCGTTACTTTATTTTTCCCAAGCTTTTTCGGATACTCGTCCCAAACGGATTGGAAAAATGAGCATCTATATATATTCTTTTCTTTCTTTCCATTCTTTCCATTCTTATGTTGTGTTCGTTTGCTGTCGCCCTGTTGCTCTTCTGTCGTTGTTTTGCTGTTGTTTTGCTGTTCACTTGATGTTCTTTTTACGTTTTCATCTTGGTATTTATCCCATTTTACAACAGTGATAATAGAGTATTTGTTTGTTGCCTTAATTTCGATGTTTCCCAAACTTTTTAGAACAGTTAACGCCCTATAAACCTTGTTTTCGTTCAAATCTGTACATTGTGCGATTTTCTTTCTACCAGTTGCAATCTGCCCAGGTTTTAAGTGAATAACCTTGCCATAACAGACTGTATCGTGCTGTTCAAATGCTACATTACATAGTAGCCAAATCCATACCTTTAATATCTCTGCATCTTGAAATACCGCACTATCCAAAATTGAACGGTATAATTTCAGCCATCCGTCCATATCATT